>NZ_LEKG01000038.1:0-44546 GCF_001029515.1 Micromonospora sp. RV43
GGCTGCGCCCGCCGCACCGGCAACTCGCCCTGCTCGACCGCACCCCGGAGCAGTACGCGCTGTCGGTGCTGCTCTCCTCGCTCGTCGGCTTCGCCACCCCGGCGGTCGCGTCGGCGGTGCTCTTCGTCGGCGGGGTGGCGCTGCCGGTGGCCGTACCGGTGGTGGCCAGCCTGGGCCTGGCGCTCGGCGCCGGACTGCTCGCGCACCGCACGGTCCTGGCCAAGGCGGACGCCGCCCGGGACGAGTTCCGGCAGGCGGTCTGCACCTACCTCGACCTGGTGGCGTTGCAGCTGTCCGCCGCGCACGGCCCGGTGCAGTCGCTGGAACGCGCGGCGGCGGTCTGCGACGGCTGGGTCTTCGACCGGATCCGGGAGGCGCTGCGGCTCGCGCAGCTCCAGATGCACTCGCCCTGGGACGAGTTGCAGGAGCTGGCCGAGCGCATCGGCATCCCGGAGCTGGGTGATGTGGGCGCCATCATGCGCTCCTCCGGCAGTGAGGGCGCCCAGGTGCACGAGACGTTGCGGTCCCGCGCCGACTCGCTGCGCGACCAGATCCGCACCGACAACCTGGCCCGGGCCGAGGGGGTCACCAGCAAGTTGGACATCCCCGGCTCGCTGCTGGTGTTCGTCCTGCTCGGCTTCGCCGTCTATCCGTTCCTCGCCCGTCTGTGAACCCACCTTCGAGAAGGAGACGACCATGCACCTCTACGCCTACCTGTACGTGGCGGTGAGCACCCGCCTCGCCGAGCTGCGCCGGGACTCCGAGCGCGGCGACAGCCCGGTGCCGACCGCGGTGATCATCTTCGGCCTGGTCGCGGTGGCCATGGCGGTCACCGGGCTCGCCCTGGCCAAGGCGAACAACTGGATGAACGCCATCCCGAACAACACGGCGCCGCAGGCCCCGTGATGCCCCGCCCCGCCCGTACGGTCCGGAGCCGGCCGGCGTCTGCCGGCCGGCCCGCCGGCCCGCCCGGTCCGGGGCGGTTCGCCGCCGCCCTGCGCGCCCGCCTGGCCGAGGGCGAGCGGGGCGCCAACCCGGTCGAGCTGGCCGTGGTGATGCCGGTGATCCTGGTGATGCTGTTCGGCTCGATCCAGGTCGCCGTCTGGTTCGTGGCCCGGTCCACAGCGCTGAACGCCGCGCAGACCGCTGTGAACGCCCAGCGCACGATCGACGCCGGGCCGGACGCCGGACGGCAGCGGGCGATCAGCTTCCTGCAACAGTCCGGGGACTGGCTGGTCGGCTGGGAGCAGACCGGCCCGACCTGCGTCGAGACAGCCACAGCTGTCACCTGCACGGTGCAGGGACGCTCCCTGTCGGTCATCCCGGGCGTCTCGTTCGAGGTCACGCAGACCGCGCACGGCCCGGCCGAACACTGGACCACCGGATGAGCGCCGGGCCACGGCGGGACCGGGGTTCCGTCTCGATCGAGGTGGCGGTGCTCGCGCCCGCCTTCATCGGGCTGATGGTGCTGGCCGGGGTCGCCGGGCGGACCGCGATCGCGGACGAGGCGGTGGAGTCGGCCGCCCACGACGCCGCGCGGGCCGCCTCGCTCGCCCGCACCGCCGACGACGGCGCGGAGGCCGCCGAGGTGGCGGCCCAGGACCAGCTCGGCTGGGCAGGGCTGAACTGCACCGGCCCACCCCGGATCGATCTCGCGGGCTCGGTGGCCGGGACGACGACGAGCTTCGCCGCCGCGTACCAGAGCGCCGCAGGCGTGCCGGCGACAGTGACCGTCACGGTGACCTGCACCGTCTCCTTCGACGACCTGAGCGCGCCCGGCCTGCCCGGCGTGCCGGGCGGCAAGACCGTCTCGGCGAGCTTCACCTCGCCGCTGGACACCTACCGGAGTCGCGGATGACCGGGCGGCGCGAGGCGGAGAACGGCCGGGTGAGCCTGTTCCTGGCCGTGGCGATGACGGGCGTACTCGCGATCATCGGCCTCGCCTACGACGGCGCCGGTCAACTGCGCACGCTCCAGCGCGCGGACAACCTGGCCGCCGAGGCGGCCCGCGCCGGCGGCCAGATGATCGACCGCGCGCGGGCCATCGAGGGCGGCCCGAAGCGGATCGACCAGGTCGCCGCCCGCGCCGCTGTCGCCGCCTACCTCGACGCCGCGGGCGGCGTCCGCGACCACGACGTCGACTTCCCCGTGGTCGGCACCGAGACCCAGATCCGGGTACGCGTGCAGATCACCTACAGCCGGGACCTGCTGAGTCTGTTCGGCGTGCAAGAGAACGCCACCGTCACCGGTGAGGCCACCGCTCGGGCGCTCACCGGACCACCGTAGGAAGGGAAGGCCGCCATGGGCGCACCCCGACGCTCCCCCGTCCGCCGCGCCGGCCAGGTTCTCACCGGCCTCGGCGCCCTCGTCGTGCTCGTCGGCGTGCTGGCCGGCGGGCCGGTCGCGTTGCTGGCGTTCGCCGGCAACCCGCTGCCGGATCACCTGCCCACGCTGGCCGAGGTCGGTACGGCGTTGACCAGCCGCGACGACGGCCGGCTGTTCCTGCGCGCGCTGGCGGTGGTGGGCTGGTTCGGCTGGGCCACGTTCGCGTTCTCCGTACTGGTGGAGCTGCTCGCGGCGGCGGTACGCCGGCCGGCGCCGAAGCTGCCCGGCATGCACCGCCAGCAGAAGGCCGCAGCCGCACTCGTCGGTTCGGTCGCGCTGATCCTGGTCGCGAGCCCGGCCGCGGCGAGTGCCGCCGCGCTGACCGCCCCGCAACCGGCGGTCGCCGCCGTCACCTCACCGGCCGTGGCCGCGAGCCAGGTCACCCCGCCGGCGCCGATCGCGTCGAAGGCGGACGACCCGGCCGTGTACCGGGTGGCGAAGGGCGACTACCTGGGCGAGGTGGCGGATCGCTACCTGGACGACTTCGACAGATACAAGGAGCTGGCCCGGCTGAACCGGCTCGCCGACCCGGACCGGATCCGCCCGGGTCAGCTCATCACGCTGCCGGAGGGCGCGACGGATTCGGGTGCCCGGCGGCACGCCACCGGACGGATCGTGGTCACCAAGCCGGCCGAGACGGCACCGGTCAAGCCGGGTGGCGGCGGCGCCTCGTCGACCACCCCGAAGGCGAAGCCCAAGCCCACGCCGCGGGACGCGACGCCCACCGTGGAGGCGCCTGTCGGTCAGCCGCCGGCCATGTCGGCGGGCGCGTCCCGCGCCACCGCCGAGGAGGGCATCAACCGTCCGCTCGCCATCTCGGCGGTGCTGGCCGTGGCGAGCATCGTGGGTGCGCAGATCGGCGCGCTGCTCGGGTTGCGCAAGCGGCCGGTACCCGCCCGCGCGTTGTCCAGCGGACGGCACCGGCGGGACTGAGTCAGGGCAGCCGGGCCTCGACCCGGCCGGACACGACGCGGCTGGGCAGCACGACCTGGTCGTTCGCGGCCGGGCCGTGCACCACCTCGCCGCCGTCGAGCCGGAACGCGCTGCCGTGCCAGGGGCAGACCACGCAGGCGTGGCCGTCGATCTGCTCCACCGTGCCCTCGCCGAGCGGGCCGCTCTGGTGCGGGCAGCGCTCCAGCATCACGCTGACGTCGTCGCCGTCCCGGTAGAGGATCACCGGGACGTCGTCGATCTTCTTGGTCACCAGCTCGTGCCGGGGCAGGCTGCTCAGGTCACCGACCCGGTGCCAGCCGTCGCTGATCAGGTGCAGCTCGGAGACGCTCTGGCTGGCCTGGGCGCCCTGCTTGTACGCGAGGTGCCCACCCAGGTACGCCCCACCGCTCGCGGCGGACAGCCCCAGATAGGACAGCGTCCGGCCGAGTCCGTGCCGCCCGTTGAGCCGCGCCGCCAGCGAGCCGGCGAACAACGCCAGGCCGACGGTGTTGGCGGCGGCGTGCACCAGCCCGACCCGGCGCTGGTCGCGGGTGAGTGTGGCCCAGTCGTTGAGCCCGGCGACCGCCGCGGGCACCGCGCTGACCGTACCGAGGCCCACCAGGGCGGTGGCGGCGCGGCGCTGGCCGGGCAGCAGGTCCACCACGGCGGCGGAGATCCATGCGCCGACCGGCACCTGCACCATCGCGGGGTGCAGCGGATGGCCGAGCCACACGCCGTGCAGCGCGTCGCGTACCCGCTGGGAACGCAGAGTGCCCTGGACGGCGCGCTGCAGCCGGTCACCCACCCGGTCGAGACCGGTGGCCTGTTCGAGTTTCGTCAGTAGTTCGCGCACCCGTTCCGACTTCCCGGCAGGAGAGCCCCCAAACCGGACGCCCCGGAATTCCCTCGCACGGCATCCCCGCTGGATATACTCAGGAGGCTAGCCGTATATAGGGGGTCACGATGACCAAGATTCTGGTGGACGTCGACGACGAGGTGCTCGCGGATGCCGCCGAGGCGTTCGGCACGAAGACCAAGAAGGACACGGTGAACGTCGCTCTCCGCGAGGGCGCGACGAGACTGCGCCGCGCCCGCGCGCTGGCGGAGCTGGCCGAGCGCGGACAGGCTGGTGACTTCGACGAACTGCTCGACAAGGGCACCTACCGCTCGTGAAGCTGGCCGACTACCTGATCGACACCAGCGCCCTCGTCCGGCTCCTGCGCGATCGCGAGGTGCTGGCGCGCTGGGACCAGCAGGTGACAGCGGGCCTGCTCGCCGTCTGCCCGCTGATCGAGCTGGAATTCCTCTACACCGCCCGGTCCGTCGCCGACCGGACGCGGCTGGCGGAGCAGCTCCGGGCCGCCTTCGGCTGGGTGGTCATGCCGGACCGGATCTACGAACGTGCCGCCGAGATCCAGGGCGAGCTGACCGCACGGGGGGCGCACCGGTCGGCGGGCGCGGTCGACCTGCTCATCGCCGCCACCGCCGAGTACCACGGGCTCTCGCTGCTGCATTACGACCGGGACTTCGACCAGGTCGCCGCCGTCACCGGCCAGCCGATGCGCTGGCTGACCCGGCCCGGCACGATCAAATAGGCCGTAGCCACGCCGACGCCGTCGCGGGCATGCTGAGCCCATGGGGGTACGCGTCGAGCACGCCGGTGCCGTGACCACTGTGATCCTGGACCGGCCCGAGGCTCGTAACGCCGTGGACGGGCCGACCGCACGAGCGCTGGCCGACGCGTTCCGCGCGTTCGACGCCGACCCGGACGCGGCGGTCGCCGTGCTCTGGGGCGCGGGCGGCACGTTCTGCTCCGGCGCCGACCTCAAGGCCGTCGGCACGCCGCGCGGCAACCGCGTCGAGCCCGGCGGCGACGGGCCGATGGGTCCGACCCGGATGCGACTGTCCAAGCCGGTGATCGCCGCGATCTCCGGGTACGCGGTGGCGGGCGGCCTGGAGCTGGCACTCTGGTGCGACCTGCGGGTCGCCGAGTCGGACGCCACGCTCGGCGTGTTCTGCCGACGGTGGGGCGTACCGCTGATCGACGGCGGGACGGTCCGGCTGCCCCGGCTGATCGGGGAGAGCCGCGCGATGGACCTGATCCTCACCGGCCGTGCGGTGGGCGCCGACGAGGCGTACGCGATGGGTCTGGTCAACCGGCTGGTCGCGCCGGGTGAGGCCCGCACGGCGGCGGAGGAGCTGGCCGCCGCTATCGCCCGGTCGCCGCAGACGTGCCTGCGCAACGACCGGGCGGCGGTGCTGGACGGCGCGGGGCAGCCGGAGCCGGAGGCGATGGCGACCGAGCTGGCCTACGGCCTGGAGTCGCTGGCTGTGGACGGGGTACGCGGCGCCGGCCGGTTCGCCGACGGGGCCGGCCGGCACGGCGCGCCGGCCGGTTGAGGCGTCACTTCAGCGCGCGTAGCGCGTCCTCGATGGCCCTGTGGAACGTCGGGTACGCGTAGATCATGTGCCGGAGCTGGCTGATCGGCACCGCGGCGTGCACCGCCACGACGAGGGCGGAGAGCACCTCGCCGCCGGCCGGTCCGGCCGAGGTGGCGCCGACGAGGACGCCCTGGTCGGCGTCGGCGATCAGCTTGATGAACCCGGCGTTGCCGGTCTTGTGGATCCAGCCCCGGGCCGACGAGGTGAGGTCGGCGTACCCGACCTGGACGTTGACGCCGCGCTCGCGGGCCTGCTGCTCGGTGAGGCCGACCGCGCCGACCTCGGGATCGGTGAACGTGACCCGGGGCAGCGCCCGGTAGTCGGCCACCGGGACGCTGCCGGCGCGGCAGTCGAGCCGCCCGCGCTCATCGCGCCGCCGACCGCGCTGACCACCCCGGCCGCGCCGCCGACGACACTCGCGGTGCCGCTGGCGTCCGGGCCGCCCTTGGTACGCCGCATGTGGTCGAGCACGTCCGGCACCACGATGCCGGCCTGGTACATGGCGATGTGAGTGAACGCGCCCTCGCCGGTGAGGTCGCCGACCGCCCAGATCCCGTCGGTGACGTGCATCCGGTCGTTCACCGGCAGGTAGCGCTGCCCGGCGTCCACCCCGACGGTGTCCAGGCCCAGCTCTTCCAGGTGCGCCTTGCGGCCGGTCACCACGAGCAGCTTCTCGCCGGTGAACTCGGCGCCGTCGGCGTGCACGGTGAACGTGCTGCCGTCGTGGCTCACCCGGCCGGCCTTGACCCCGGTGTGGATCTCCACCCCGTCGGCGCGCAGCGCGTCGGCGGCGAGCGCCGACGCCTCCGGCTCCTCGACCGCGAGCACCCGGTCGGCCGCCTCGATGACAGTCACCCGCACGCCGAACCGGGCGAAGACCTGGGCGAGTTCCAGCCCGATCGCGCCGCCGCCGAGCACCAGCAGCGACGCGGGCAGCTCCTCGGCCTCGATGGCCTGGTGATTGGTCCAGTACGGCGTGTCGGCCAGCCCGTCGATCGGCGGGACCGAGGGCCGGGTGCCGGTGCCGAGGACCACGCCGTAGCGGGCCTGGAAAACCTGGTCGCCGACGCGTACCCGGTTCGGGCCGTCGAGCCGCCCACTGCCTCGGACGAACCGGCCGCCCTTGCCGGTGAACCGGTCCACTGCCACCTTGTCGTCCCAGGTGTCGGTGGCCTCGGCGCGGATGCGCTTCGCCACCGGCGCCCAGTCGGGCCGCACCTGGGCGGACCCGGCCAGCTCGTTGACCCGGTGCGCCTCGGCCAGCGCGTTCGCCGCCCGGATCATCATCTTGCTCGGCACGCACCCCCAGTAGGGGCACTCGCCACCGACCAGGTCCCGTTCGATGCCGACCACGGTGAGGCCGGCCTCGGCGAGCCGCCCGGCCACCTCCTCGCCGCCGACGCCGAGCCCGACCACTACTACGTCCACCAGTTCCGGCTCCGCCATTCCGCAAGCATTCCGCACCTTCGGGACACCGACCACCGCACCGGGCCGGAATTCCCGCGCCGGTAACGAACGCGACCGCCTACCGTGGCCGCATGCACGCGCGCTTCACCCCGGTCCGGGACTGCTTCCACGACCTGTTCACGACCGGCCGGGAGACCGGTGCGTCGCTGTCGGTGTGGCACGACGGCGTACCGGTGGTGAAGTTGGTGGGCGGCACCACCGCGGCGGTCCCGCCCGGCACTGTCGTACCGGCCGCCGGGGCGGACCGGCCGTGGCGACCGGACACGCTCGTCGACGTCTACTCGGCCGGCAAGCCGGTGGTCGCGCTGTGCCTGCTGCTGCTCGTCGACCGGGGCCGGGTCGACCTGGACGCGCCGGTGTCGGCGTACTGGCCGGGTTTCCGCGCCCCGGCCACCGTGCGGCAGGTGCTCACCCACACCGCCGGGCTGCCCGCCTTCCCGGTGCCCCGGCCCGCCGCCGCCATCGCCGACTGGGACCTGCTCTGCGCCGATCTGGCGGCGGCCGAGCCCGAGTGGGCGCCGGGCGCCGTCGCGGCCGAGCACGCCTGGACGTACGGGCACCTGGTGGGCGAGCTGGTCCGCCGGGTGGACGGACGCCCGGTGGGCCGGTTCCTGGCCGAGGAGATCGCCGGACCGTGGCGCCTGGACCTGACCTTCGGGCTCGGTGAGGCCGACCGGCGGCGGTGCGCCGATCTGTCGTACGCCGATCCGGCCTGGCCGGACGCGATGCGCGGAGAGCCGGGCTCGTTGCGGGCGCGGGCGCTGGACAACCCGCCGGGCGGGCGCGACGTCGCGATGGTGAACAGCGACCTGTGGCGGGCCGCCGAGATCCCGGCGGTGAACCTGCACGCCACCGCCGCCGGGCTCGCCCGGCTCTACGCGGGCCTCCTCGCCCGCGGCGCCCTGGACGGGGTACGCCTGTTCAGCCCGGAACTGGTCACCGAGGCGACGCGGGTGCAGTACAGCGGACCGGACCTGCTGCTGGACCGTCCGGTGGACTGGACGCTCGGCATGCAGTGGGAGCCGGACGGCAGCTGGGGCATGGGCGGGATCGGCGGCAGCAGCGCCTGGGCCGACCCGGAGCGCGGCTACACCTTCGCGTACGCGACAGCCCGGCTGGCCGACCACGACCGGGTGAAGGAGCTGGTCGAGGCGTTGCACTCCTGCCTCTGACAGTCGGTCACCCTCGGTGATCCCGAGCCATCGTCACGCAGCGCATTCGACCGGCCGGGCGGCCCCGTGTTCCCTTTTTCGACTTTGCTCTGCAGCCATCGGCGCAGCACCGCGCTGAACAGGAATTTCCTCGCAGGTCCGAAAACCGCGCGAGGCCCAGGTGGTGACGTTCCGCGACCGATGCGGATATGGCTGCAGAGCAAAGGGGACGAGAGGCACACGGTCCCGGCGGGCGAGAGGTCACTTGGAGTGACCGATTCTGCCGAGCCCACACTGCCACGGGAGCGGTGCGCCGGCGTGTCCGGACACGTTCGTGCGCCGGTGATGCGCGGTGCCGACGGGACGCACGAGCCGGCGGCAGCGGGCGGCGTCAGCGCAGCCAGACCGGGTCGGCGCCGGGCACCTCCAGCGGCGGCGGGTAGTCGAGTGTGCGGCGTACCTCGTCGGGCAGCCGCCACGGCTGGTGCACCGCCTTGCCCGCCACCGACGCCAGCTCGGGCACCCAGCGCCGCACGTACGCGCCGTCGGGGTCGTAGCGTTCGGCCTGCCGTACCGGGTTGAAGCCGCGGTACGGCCGGGTGTCGTTGCCGGTGCCGGCCACCCACTGCCAGTTGCCCGAGTTGTTGACCCGGTCGCCGTCGAGCAGCCACCGGAAGAAGATTTCCAGGCCGGGCCGCCAGTCCAGCCCGAGGTGCTTGGTCAGGTAGCCGGCGGTGATCAGCCGGGCCCGGTTGTGCATCCAGCCCTCGGCGCGCAACTGACGCATGCCCGCGTCCACGATCGGCATGCCGGTCCGCCCCTCGGCCCAGGCGTCGAACGCGTGCGGGTCGTCGCGCCAGTCCTCCCGCGCGCCGCGCCGGTAGGCAACAGTGGACAGGTCGGGGAAACCGGCCACCACCTGGTGGTAGAAGTCGCGCCAGCAGAGCTGCCTGACGAACGGCCCGTCCCGGTCGCCGGCCCGGTTCGCCACCGCCAGCGGCGAGACACAACCGAACCGCAGGTACGGGCTGAGCCGCGAGGTCTCGTCGCCGGCCATGTCGTCGTGGATGTCGTCGTACCGGTCGAGGGTGGGCAGCCAGGCGGTGAGCCGGCGCCTGGCGACGGCCTCGCCACCGACGGCGGCATCCGGGCTGTCGCCCTTCGGCGGGTCCGGCAGCCGGCCCGGGTCGACGCCGTCGGGCAGCCGGACCCGCTTCGGCGCGGCCAGCTCGTCCCGCCACCGCACGCCCTGCCAGGCCCGGAAGTAGGGGCTGAAGACCCGGTAGTGGTCGCCGCCGCCGGGGCGCAGCGCGCCCGGCTCGACGATCGTCAGGCCGGGGAACAGGCGCAGGAACATCCGGTGCCTGTCGCACTCGGCGCGCAGGCGGCGTTCCCGGCGGTGGGCGTAGCGGCTCACGTCGGCGGAGAGCCCGACGCCCTCGGCGCCCACCTTCCGGGCCAGTTTCACCGTCTCGGCCACCGGGTCGCCACGCCTGATCACCAGGTCGCCGCCGCGCTTGCGCAGCGCCTCACGCAGGTCGGCCAGGCTCTGGTGCAGGAAGCGGGTGCGGTTCGGCGAGAGCTTCTGCAGCGCCGGGTCGAGCACGTAGAGCGGCACCACCCGGTCGAACGCGGAGCAGGCGGCGGCGAGCGCCGGGTGGTCGTGCACCCGCAGGTCACGGGTGAACAGCACGACCGCCGTACGGCCGGTCATCCGGCCAGGGCCGGTTCCAGTGCCGGGCCGGGCACCCGCACCGGCGTACCGGGCGGGGTGAGCAGCGCCCGCGCGGCCACCGCCATCCGGCGCCGCTGCGGCACCAGGGCACGGCGCACGAAGACGTCGTAATCCTGCGCGGCCACCTCGTCGAGGATGCCGCCGTAGAGCGCGTACGCGGTGCGCATGCACGCCTGCGAGGCCGGGTCGAGCAGCGGGATACCCGGTGCGGCGGCGACGTAGTGGGCCTGGGCGCGGGTCACCTCGTACTCGATCAGCTCGCGGATGCGCGGCGTGGTGCGGCCGGCGGCCTTGGCCGCGAGCAGGTCGTCGCGGGTGAGGTCGAACTTGGCCATGTCCTCGTCGGGCAGGTAGGTCCGGCCCCGGTCGAGGTCCTCGGCGACGTCCCGGATGAAGTTGGTGAGCTGGAACGCGAAGCCGAGCTGACGGGCGGGCTCGCGGGCGGCGGCCGGGTCGGAACTGCCCAGGATCGGCAGCATCATGGTGCCGATGACAGCGGCCGAGCCCTCCATGTAGTCGAGCAGGTCGTCGTAGGTCGGGTACGACCTGACAGTCAGATCCATCGCCATGCTGCGCAGGAACGACGCGAAGTCGTCGCGGTCCAGGTCGAACACGGCGATGGTGTGCAGCACCGCGGGGAGCAGCGGGTCGTCGACCGACGCACCGTGCAGCCCGGCGACGAATCGATCCGACCACTCGCGCAGCCGGGCGGCGCGCTCGGCCGGCGGCAGGTCCTCGGTGCGGTCGACGATCTCGTCCGCGTACCGGGTGAAGCCGTACAAGGCGTGCACATGTCGCCGTTTCCAGGCGGGAAGCAGCCGGGTGGCGAGATAGTAGGTACGGCCGTGACGGCGGTGCAGCTCGCGGCAACGGTCATAGGCAGCCGTCAGATCCGTGTCCATCGGCCCTCCTCAGTTTCGACGCAGCAATCGACGCAACTCGTAACCCTAGGGTACGCTCGCCCACATGGCCAACGACGCAGTTGCGGGTAATGCGCTCCGCGTCGCGCCGGCTCAGCCCGGGGCGACGGACGATCCGGTCCGCGGCGTACTGGCCGCGTTCACGAAAGACCTGATCAAAGGGGTCGATGAGACGCTCGCGGCGTTCCTGGCCGCGGAAGTCGAATCGCTCACCGAGATCGACGCAGCGATGGGTGGTTTCGCGGCCACGGCACGCGACTGCGTGCTGGCTGGCGGCAAGCGGGTCCGCCCCACGTTCGCGTACTGGGGATGGCGGGGTGTGGTCGGCGGGGAGGAACCGCTGTGCTCGGTGCTCCCGGCCCTGTCCGCGCTGGAGCTGCTGCACACGTTCGCGCTGGTGCACGACGACGTGATGGACGCCTCCGACACCCGGCGAGGACTGCCCACCGCGCACCGGGCCGCCGCCGCCCGGCACCGGGCCGCCGGACACACCGGCGACCCCGACCGGTACGGCGAAGCCGTGGCCGTCCTCATCGGTGACCTCTGCATGGTCTGGGCCGACCGGCTGATGGCGCACGCGGCGGTCCCGGCGGAGCGGCTGCTCGACGTGCGCCGCTGCTACGACCAGATGCGGGTGGAGACGGTCGCCGGGCAGTTCCTGGACGTGCTCGGCGAGAACGACTCGGCGAGCTGGACCGTCGACCGGGCGCTGCGGGTGGCCCGGTACAAGACCGCCAGCTACACCGTCCAGCGTCCGCTGCTGTTCGGCGCCTGTCTGGCGGGCGCCGACGCGGACGACCCACTCATCGCCGCGTACACCCGGTACGGGCTGGCCGTCGGCGAGGCGTTCCAGCTCCGCGACGACCTGCTGGGCGTCTACGGCGACCCGGAGACCACCGGCAAGCCGGCCGGGGACGACCTGCGTACCGGCAAGCCGACCGCCCTGCTGATGCTGGCCCGGCAGCTCGCCGACCCGGCGCAGCGCCGGGTCCTGGAGCGGGCCGGCTCGGTCACCTCGGCAACTGAGGTGGACCGGCTGGCCGACGTGGTCCGGGACACCGGGGCCACGGCCCGGGTGGAGCGGATGATCTCCGACCGGGTGACCGAGGCGCTCGCCGCGCTCGGCACCGCACCGATCGACGAGACCGCGCGCACCGCGCTGACCGGCCTCGCCACCGCCGCCACGGCGCGGCGGGCATGATGAGCAACTTCGTGAGCAAGGGGGCCGGAATGCGTACCGTCAAGGGACGGACCGACCGGGTGGTCGTGGTCGGCGCCGGGCTGGGTGGGCTGGCCTGCGCGCTGCATCTGGCCGGCAGCGGCCGGCAGGTGACAGTGCTGGAACGCGAGCCGGTGCCGGGCGGGCGCGCCGGGCGGCTCAGTGTCGACGGGTACGAATTCGACACCGGCCCGACAGTCCTCACCATGCCCGACCTGATCGCCGAGGCGCTCGGCGCGGTGGGCGAGGAGCTGACCGACTGGCTCGACCTGACCCCGCTCGACCCGGCGTACCGCGCCTACTACCCGGACGGGTCGACGCTCGACGTCATCACCGACACCACCCGGATGGCCGCCGAGATCGCCCGCGTCTGCGGCCCCCGGGAGGCCGACGGCTACCTGCGTTTCGTCGAGTACGCCCGCAACCTGTGGCAGTGGGAACGGGCCGACTTCATCGAGCGCAACCTGGACGCGCCGACGGACCTGCTCACCGGCAACCTGCTGAAGCTGTTCGCCGGCGGCGCCTTCCGGCGGCTCCAGACGAAGATCAACCAGTTCTTCCGCGACCCGCGTACCCAGCGGATCTTCTCCTTCCAGGCCATGTACGCGGGCCTGTCGCCGCACGACGCGCTGGCGATCTACGCGGTCATCGCGTACCTCGACTCGGTGGCCGGCGTGTGCTTCCCGCGCGGCGGCATCCACGCGGTCTCGCGTGGGATGGCCGGCGCGGCCGAGAAGCACGGCGTGCAGATCCGCTACGGCACCACGGTGACCCGGGTGGAGACCGCCAACGGCCGCGCCACCGGCGTCGTCACCGCCGACGGCGACTTCATCCCCGCCGACACGGTCGTGCTCAACCCGGACCTGCCGGTCGCCTACCAGGACCTGCTGCCGCCCAGCCGGCAGCGCAAGCTCACCTACTCGCCGTCCTGCGTGGTGCTGCACATCGGTTCGACGCAGGGCTATGGCAAGATCGCCCACCACAACATCCACTTCGGGCGGTCCTGGAAGGGCACGTTCGACGAGGTGATCCGCCGAGGCGAGCTGATGACCGACCCGTCGCTGCTGGTGACGAACCCGAGCCGCACCGACCCGTCGGTGGCGCCGGCCGGCAGGCACACCTACTACGTGCTGGCCCCGGTGCCGAACCTGGAACGGGCGCCGTTCGACTGGACGGGCGACCTCACGCAGCGGTACGCCGACCAGCTCGTCACCACTCTTGAGGAGCGCGGCTACGTCGGCTTCGGCGACGGCATCGAGGTGATGCGGGCCGTCACCCCGGCCGACTGGGCGGCGCAGGGCATGGCCGCCGGCACCCCGTTCGCCGCCTCGCACAGCCTCTTCCAGACCGGCCCGTTCCGCCCCTCCAACCTGCACCGGACGCTGGAGAACGTGGTCTTCGTCGGCTCCGGCACCCAGCCGGGCGTGGGGGTGCCGATGGTGCTGATCAGCGGCAAGATCGCCGCGGCCCGGATCACCGGGGCGATGTCGTGAGCGAGCGGGAGACCCACCTGGTCGAGCTGGTCGACGACGACGGGCTGGTGATCGGCGAGACCACGGTGGCGACCGCCCACCAGCCACCCGGGCGGCTGCACCGCGCCTTCTCGGTGCTCCTCGTCGATCCCGACGGGCGGGTGCTGTTGCAGCAGCGGGCCGCGGTCAAGACGCGGTTCCCGCTGCGCTGGGCGAACTCCTGCTGCGGGCACCCGCTGCCCGGTCAGTCGCTGACCGAGGCCGCCAACCGGCGGCTCGCCGAGGAACTCGGCGTCGACCCGGTCGACCTCACCGAGGTGGGCGTCTACCTCTACTACGCCGAGGACCCGGCGACCGGACGGGTCGAGTTCGAGTACGACCACGTGCTGCGCGCCGACGTACCCGCCGACCTGGTCACGCGGCCCGACCCGGACGAGGTGGCCGACCTGCGCTGGGTCGACCCCGGCGCGGTGGTGGCCGACCTGGACGCCCACCCCCGCGAGTACGCGCCGTGGCTCGGCGGCGTGGTCAACCGGCTGCTGCACCCCACCGACGCGTCCCGGCCGGGCGTACCGGCCACCGAGGCACCGGAGCGGTCGGGTGGCCGATGAGGCGCTGAGCGCGGGGGCCGTCGCACGCCGACTGGGCGTGGCGGTCACCACGCTGCGTACCTGGCACCAGCGCTACGGTCTCGGCCCCAGCGAGCACGTACCGGGCCACCACCGGCGGTACACGCCGGCCGACCTCGCCCGCCTGGAGATCATGCGCCGGCTGACCACCGAGGGGGTCGCGCCCGCCGAGGCCGCCCGCTGGGCCCAGCAGGCGCCGGCCGTGCTGCCTCCGGAGCGGCTCGGCCTCAAGGCACGGGCCTCGACGGTACGCGACGGCGGCGGCACCACCATCCCGGTCGGCCGGGCCGGGCCGGCGGCGCGCGGGCTGGCCCGTGCCGCCATGCGACTGGACTCGGTGACCATCGGCCGGACCATCGCCGACGCACTGGCCGCCGACGGGGTGGTGGCGACCTGGGAGGGGCTGCTGCGGCCGGTGCTCGCCGGCATCGGGGAGCGGCACGCCGCCACCTCCGCGCTGATCGAGGTGGAACACCTCATGTCCCGGTGCGTCTCCGAGGCGTTCGCCACAGTGGCGCGGACGTACCCGATGACCGGTCCGCCCCGGATCCTGCTCTCCTGCGCCGACGAGGAGCAGCACTCGCTGCCGTTGGAGGCACTCGCCGCCGCGCTGGCCGAGGTCGGTGTGAGTTATCGCATGCTCGGTGCCCGCGTACCGGTGCCGGCCCTGGTCGAGGCCGTCAACCGGACCGGTCCGGCGGCCGTGGTGCTCTGGTCGCACATCCGCGCCACAGCCGACCCGTGCCAGCTCACCGCGCTGCTGGCGGTACCGCGCCGGCCGCTGCTGGTGCTCGCCGCCGGGCCCGGCTGGCGGGCCGACTCGCTGCCGGCCGGGGTGGTCCGGCCGGTGGACCTGGCCGAGGCGTTGTCGCTGGCCGTGGCGGTACGGGACTCGCTGGACCAGTCCACGACAAGCTGAGCCCCTCTCCCGTTCCGGGTCGGCGTCCACTACGGTCGGAAAGTCCGTCTGACCCCGACCCCTCCGGGAGCGACGAATGCGTCCACGCGCCCTGTCGGCGCTCGCCCTGGGCCTGGTGCTGCTCGTCACCGGCTGCGGCGAAGCCGGCAAGTCACCCGAGAAGGCCGCCGCGCCGCCGTCGGCCTCGGCGTCCCCGTCACCGACGCCGGTGACGAAGCCCTCACCGACCCCCACCACCCCCGCGAAGCCCAAGCTGCGCCCGCTGCCGAAGAAACTGCCGGCGGGCCTGCACCGGGCCAGCGGGAGCAACGGGGTGGCGCTCACCTTCGACGACGGGCCGGATCCCCGCTACACCCCGCAGATCCTGGCCCAGCTCCGGGCGGCCCACGTGAAGGCCACCTTCTGCGTCGTCGGCAAGCAGGCCAAGCGCTACCCGGAACTGGTGGCCCGGATCGTCCGGGAGGGGCACCAGCTCTGCAATCACAGCTGGCACCACGACGTGAACCTGGGCCGGCGCTCCGCCGCCGAGATCCGATCCGACCTGGAACGGACGAACGAGGCCATCCACGCCGCCGCGCCCAAGGCGCCGATCACCTGGTTCCGCCAGCCCGGTGGCCGCTGGACGGCCGAGGAGGTCACGATCGCCAAGCAGATGGGCCTGCGCCCGCTGCACTGGAGCGTGGATCCGCAGGACTGGGACCACCCACCGGCGAAGACGATCATCAAGCGGGTGAAGGGCGCCACCCGGCACGGCTCGGTCGTGCTGATGCACGACGCGGGGGGCGACCGGGCCCAGACGATGGCCGCCTGCCGGCACCTGATCCCGGACCTGAAGCGGCGGTACGGCATCGCCCTGCCGCGCTGACCTGCGGTTTTGCCCGGCTCCACGGCCATGCCCATACCGGTTTTGTCGTCCGCGCAGGCATGACATATGCTTCTCCTGCCTCCGGCGGGGCCGGATGGGAGCAAGTCCGCTTGAAGTTGCGAGTGTGCAATGATGGCGGGGCCGCCCTCATCGTCTAGCGGCCCAGGACGCCGCCCTTTCAAGGCGGTAGCACGGGTTCGAATCCCGTTGGGGGCACGGTCCGGCTCGCGCCGGATGCAACACCAGCCAGGTCCTGTGGAGCAGTTGGAGTGCTCGCCGCCCTGTCAAGGCGGAGGTCGCGGGTTCAAGTCCCGTCAGGACCGCAAGCGCTGACGCCGCGCAGCTCGATGCGCGGCGTTCTGCGTATCGGCCCGTGCGGTAGCATGTGCCGAGCACCACGGCCAGGTAGCTCAGTTGGTACGAGCGTCCGACTGAAAATCGGAAGGTCGGCGGTTCGACCCCGCCCCTGGCCACATAGCCTTTCGCCGGGCTACAGGAGCGCCGACCAGCGGGAACGCAGGTCGGCGTTCTGCTTTGTGCGCTAGAAGCCTGCCTGTCCGGTCTGCCCGTTACCTTTTCGCTTCGATCCGGCGCCGTCGCATGGACACAGCGACCAGTCCGGCGGCGAGAACTGTCAGCACGGCACCGCCCACGAGCCACAGACGGCCCGGCACCTGTGCAGGTGCCGGTAAGGCCGTGACGAGCGTCGGGGCGGCTGCGGGCGCGGACGGTGTGGTCTGCACCTGCGCAGGTGCGGCGGTGATTCCCGCGCACAGCCCGGTGACGCCGTCGCGGGAGTTCACGCGGTACCGGGTGCCGGTGCGGAAGTCGTAGCCGCAGCTCTCCTCCTGGCGGCCCACCCTCAGCCGGAGCGTGGCCCCTGCCCGGAGGCTGCCCTTCTCGACCGATTCCACCGCGAGCTGGACCCCGGTGTCCGTCACCTCGGTGATCGTGCCGACGACGATGAGGTCGGCACGCTCGTCCGCGCCGGTGCGCGCGCAACTGCACGCCCAGGCCGGCTCCGGCGGTGAGGCGACCACGACGAGGCCGAGGCTGAGGGCGGTCAGGGCGAGCAGAATCGCGGCGCGCAGCTTCACACCGATACCGACGCTCGGACGGCCCCGGTGGTTCCATCTGCCGGGTGCGTCGCGACGGAGGCACCGCGGTGTGGAGCGGGCACTCGCGCGACGCGTCCCGCGTCTACGGTGAGCGGGCCCGCCGAGTGGCGGACAGGATGCCACCGGAAGGCCACGTGTGCGTGCGCTGCGTACGGCTCTGACGCCGGTCCTCGTACTGGCCGTGATCCTGCTCAGCGGGTGTGGCCGGGTCTCGGGGCTCCTGGACCGAGTCTCCCTGTTCCATCCGGTCTGGGCCGCCGACGGCTGGGTCTACTACCTGCGGGAGGTGACCTCGACCTCGGGCTCGGGAGTAGCCGAGGTGTGGCGGCAGCGACCCGATGGGAGCGCCGAGAAACCCGTTCTCAGGCACGCGCCAGCGGTATCCACCTGCGAAGCGGGCTTGTTCAGCTTCCTCTTCGCCGGCCCCGGCGGCGACCTCGGGGTGGCCCTCGAATGCGGCTGGGACGGAACCGAGCTGCTCAGCTACTCGCCGGCCGACAGGACGTTCGAGCCTCTGGCGTCGACGCGTTTCCTCGCCGAAGCCGCACTCGTGAACCGTGGCGGCGGGGGATATGTGGAGGCGCCCCGGGAGTGCGGTCCGGGGGGAGTCCAGTTGCTCGCCGACGGGAAGGCGTACGAGTTCGGCTCTCCGGTGACGGTGGGCGGAGTGACCTTCAACCTGAGCGGCGGTGACACGGATTGCGAGTCGACGGTGCTGGCGCGGTCGCCTGCGGTGCTGGGTGAACGGCTGTTCTTCATCACCGCGCCCGACTCCGTCGGCAGGTTGCCGCTGCCGCCCGAGGTGAGTCCGGACGATCTCACCTGGCACCTGACGGAGTGGGACGTCGGATCGGCCACAGCCAGGTTCATCACGGAGCTTCCCGGCCTCGCCGACCTGGCGGTGTCGCCGGACGGCCGGTCGGTGATCGCCGCCGTCGCGTCGGACCACGCGGGCGGGGTCTGGTCGGTCGACGTCCGCACCGGGAAGAAGACGAGGATCGCCGGCGGCGCCCGCGCCTACCACCCGAGCTTCTCGCCGGACGGGAAGCGGTTCGTCTACGTCGAAAAGCTCGAACGGCTGAAATTCGCCGAGGCACGGTAGCCGCCGGCGCACAAAAGAGGTCCCCACCGGCGTGCAGGCCGGTGGGGACCTCGTGGCATCCGCTCAGACAGCGGCGGGCTGCTCCGCCGCGTCCGAGGCGCAACAGGCGCTCTCGGTCGCCTTCGCCAGCTGCGGCGAGTCGGCCTTGACCGTGTAGACCTCCCACGGCTCGTCGCCGGGGCCGCGTACCCAGACCTTGTCCTGGAGCGCGTAGCAGCACTCGGTGTCGTTCTCCTCCAGCGTGATCAGGCCGGACTCGGTGAGGCGGTTGGTCGCGGCGTTGACCTCCTCGGTGGTGGACACCTCGACCCCGAGGTGGTCCATCACCGTCGGCAGGCCGGGCTCACCTTCGAGGAGTACGAGCTTCAGCGGCGGGTTCTCCACCGCGAAGTTGGCGTAGCCGGGGCGGCGCTTGGCCGGCTCGACGCCGAACAGCTTGCTGTAGAAGGCCACGGAGCCTTCGAGGTCGGACACGCGCAGGGCGAGCTGGACGCGGGACATGGGAACCCCCTGTCTAGATGTTCATCGAAGCAGTCTCCACCCTGCCTCTTGATTCGAAGTCTGTCAACCTAGAGAAATGTCGAAACAGGCGCCGATGTTCGAGCCTCTCGGCCTCTTGCGCGAACAGGTTTGCGATGCAAATCTGTTTGGGTCACAGCGCTACGGCTGCCGGGAGGAACCATGCCGTCCGAGTCACCCCGCGAGGACGATGCCCAGGAACTGCTCGCCTCGATGACCACCCTCCGCCGGCAGGCGCGGGCGGCCCGTCAGGCGTACTGGCTTCCGCTCCTGCTCTTCGGGGTGCTCATCGCGGCGGCCGCGCCGCTGTACGTGGAGTCGGCGGAGCCACCCGCGCTGCGCGCCGGGCCCGACGGTCCTGTCCTGACCGGTCTCGGCGGCGGCTTCCTGGAGAAGTCGACCGCTCTGGGCTGGTACTGGCTGGCCGCGCTCGTCGGCGGCTACCTGGCCGGCCTGGCCTGGTACCGCTGGCACGGCCGGCGAGCGGGCGTTCAGACCCCGACCCGTGCGTACGTCATCGCCGGCATCGCGGGCACACTCGTCGGCCTCGCCCTTCCGGTCGTCCTGGAGTTCCTGCTGTTCAACACCAGCGCACCCGTTTCGGGCGGCACCAGTTGGCTGACCGGTCCGCTGCTCGGCCTCGCCAACCGGGGCATGCTGCCGCACCTCGTGATCGCCGTGGGCCTGGCGGTCCTCGCCCACCTCGAACGCAGCCGTAGCCTGTGGGTCGTGGTCGGGCTCTACACCGTCGTGCTCGTCGCCGTGAACGCCTGGTTCCAGGTCTCCGACCTGCAACCGGGTGATCTGACCCGGTTCAGCTTCATGCTTGCGGCAATGCTCCCGGCACTGGTCCTGCTGATCGGCGGGGGTCTGACGCTCGCCGCCGCGAAGAAGCAGCACAATGGGTACGCGTGAGCACCGTGGACGACCCTCGCGCGGGCGGGCCATTCCCGACGAACGGTCTCGACGACACGGTCCACCAGCGGCACCGGCTCGGCATCCTGACCATCGCCGCCGAAGGCGAGCGGGTGGAGGTGGCCTATCTCCGGGAGGCCCTCGAACTCACCGCGGGCAACCTGTCCCGGCACCTCACCGTGCTGGAGGAGGCACGCCTGATCCAGGTGGAGAAGGGTTACCACGGACGTCGTCCGCGGACGTGGATCCGGATCACCAGGGAGGGACGTCAGGCCCTGCAGTCTGAGATCGCCGCCCTCCAGGAACTCCTCCGCCGCCACCAGCAGGCCGCACAGCCCTCCACCTCGGCCGGTCCGGACGACTTCCCACCCGCGTGACGCCCTCCCCGGTCACCCGATCCCGGACGGACGGGCGGCGGGACCGGCGGCGGGCGGTCAGGTCTTTGGGGGGCGGCGGTCCTGGGTGGGGCTGCCCTGGATCGCCTCCCAGACGCTCCGGCCGGCCTGCCGGAGTGCCTGTCCGGCCCGTCCCGCCAACTGTGCCGCCTCGGCGGCGGCGCTCGCCGGCTGGCCGGCCCCGCCCGGGCGCTCCGAACCGCGCTTCTTCTCGGTGGGACGTTCCGCCGACGGGCCCGCACCGGCGCCCTGCCCCGATCCGGCGGCACGCTCGGACTCCGTCCGCGCCGGGCGCCGGGGCGGCTCGGGTGCCTCGATCGGGCCGGACACCGCCGGAGCGGTGCGCTCGACCACCTCGCCGGCCGCGGCCACCGTACGACCGGTCTGGTCCACCACCGGCGCGGCGAGCCGGTGCACGTCGTCCAGGGTGACACCGGCCGAGCGGGCCAGCGCGTCGATCAGCTGCGGGTTCCGGTCGATCGTGGTCAGCGCCCGGTCCAGGATCTGCACCAGCTTCTCCAGCCGTACCTTGAGCAGCGCCTCGGCGCTCACCCCGGTGATGTCCAGCTCGACGCCCTCCAGGTGCACCCGGACTCCGGCGTCGAGCTGGAGCAGGTTGGCCAGCCGGGCGCGCAGCGACAGGTCTGCGTCGAGCCCGTCCACCGCGAGCCGGATCTCGTCGACTGTCAGCTCAGGCACGTCGAGCAAAACGTCCGGCTCCGACTCGGGACCGGCCGGCGAGCCGGTCAGTTCGTCACCGGGGTCCGGCACTGGTTCGGTGGCTCGGCTGTCGGTCATGCTCCCCGCTCTCCCATCGGTCCGATCGGCCGCGGTTACCCGCTTTCCGGTACGGCATCCGTCGCCCACCCCCCACCTCGCGGACGCCCGCCCTGACCTCCCGGAAGCCCCGCCGGGGCACCTCCCGGAAGCGCCGTCGCGCCTTGCGCAGAGCGCCTGTCCCACCACTCAGCGCTGTCGGGAACCGTTGTTCCCGGTGTCCGGAAGCGGGCGGAACGGAAGCTGCACACCGAGACATGAGCCGGTATGGTCCGGACCTATGGGACAGGAGATGGCCGATCCGGATGAGGTCCGGCAGGAATCCGACCGCTTCTCCCTCCGCAGCAGCCTGCTCGTTCCGGCGTCCGCCGAGCGGGCGTACGCCGTCTTCACCGGCGCGCTCGCCGACTGGTGGGTGCGCGAATACACCTGGTCCGGCCCGGAGGCGCTCGCCGCGATCGGCATCGAGCCGCGGGCCGGCGGCATGCTCTACGAGATCGGCCCGTACGGCTTCCGCAACGACTGGGGCCGCGTGCTGACCTGGGATCCGCCCCGGCGCCTGGTGTTCACCTGGCAGATCGGCCCGGACCGGGTGCCGGTGCCGGATCCGGCGCGGGCCAGCGAGGTGGAGGTCCTGTTCCACGCCGGCGGTCCGGAGCGGACCCGGGTGGACGTCGAGCACCGCTACTTCGACCGGCACGGCACGGCGGCCGAGGGCTACCGCGAGGCGCTCACCGCGGGCTGGCACGAACTGCTCTGCCGCTACCTGGCGACCGTCGCCCGCACCAGCGCCTGACCCGCACCGACCGGACAGCAGCCCGTCAGCCGGCGATACCGGGCGCCGCGCCGGTCCCGGCCACGCCGGTGCCACCGAGGTCGGCCCGGCGGCCGGCGTCCGCGCCGGAACCGAAGCCACCGCCCGCCAGCCGCCGTCGCGGGGCGGTGCGCAACCGGGGGTACGCCTCGGCGACCCGGCGCTGGACCCGATCGGAGCGGTCGGCGAGCACCAGAGCCGTGGAGGTTCCGCCCGACTCCGCCACCGCCTTGCTCTCGGCCGCGCGCAGTCGTTCCGCGACGACGTACGCGAACCCGGCCAGCCAGGTACGCCGGAACGCCGCCGGGTGCTCCCCGGCCGGTACGACAGCACCGGCGAGCCCGTGCGCGGCCTGCACCAGTAGCGAGGTGAACAGCAGCTCGACCCGTTCCAGGTCGCTGGCGAAGCCGAACAGGTGCATGACGAAGCCGTTGCCCTGCCGGCGGCGTACGCATCGGCACCGCAGCGGTTCGGCGATCGCCGCGAGCAGGCCGGCCTTGTCCCGGGCGTACGGCGCGATCACGTCGACGGTCCGGTCACCGACCGGGTCGGCGGCCGGGTCACGGGCGGCGAGCAGCGCCCGGTCGACGCCGTAGCGGGCGATCAGCTCGGTGGCCTTGGCCATGAAGGCGGCCGACTCGGCGGGCGTGCAGGCCGGGTCCTCGGCCTGGGCGAGCAGCTTGCGCACCTTGCTGAGCATCGCCTCGGACATGCACCCAGAGCTACCACAGCCGGGGGGCCGGGCCGCGCGCCGGGCTCAGTCCGACCGGCTGCGCAGCGTGGCGATGGTCGACCCGGCGAGCGTGAGCAGGCAGTCGGGCAGCAGCCCGTCGGCAGCCGCCGCCCCGAACAGCGCTTCGCCGGTGTCCGCGTCGTCGTTGGCGCACGCGCTGACGAAGCGGGCCACCCAGCGGGTGTCGTAGTCGGCCTGGTCGATGCCGGGAAAGTCGAGGGCGGCGCCGCCGCCCGGGGTGTCGTCGCCGAGCATGGTGGCGGCGAGGCACCACGCCACTCCGTACGCCCCGGCGAGGCCGGAGCGGTCCACCACCGCGTCGAACGTGCCCACCACGCCGGCGCCGTCACCGGCGAGGGCGGAACGGAGCACGGCGGTCGCGTCGTCGAGCGTCTGCTGTGCTTCGTCGTTCACCCGCGGAACAGTATCGCCGGGGGTCAAGCCGTGACCCGGAAACGGCCCGTCGACCACGCAGAGTGATACCCGCAGTCGGGGTGCCGACGGAGCCGACTCCACAGTCCCGCATGCCGCGCGAGCACGCTAAGGTGCGCAGCGGACCTTCGCCGGAGGAAGGACGACCATGCTGAGAACACGCACGTCGCGCGCGGCCCTGTCCATGGCCTGCGCGGCGCTTCTGCTCGCCACGAGCGCCTGCGGGAGCGACGAGCCGGAGGAAACGCCTGCCACCCAGGTACGCCTCTACGGCACCGACGGCAACATGCTCAATTCGTACGCCGCGGAACTCAAGGACCGCGCGGACCTGGTGAACGGGATGAAGGGCACCACGCCCCTCACTCCGCTTGCCGAGAGCTTCAAGGAGCGACTACTCGCCGTAGACCCGAAGCTGGGTGACTTCCTCTACTCCGCCGAGTCGTACGACGCGGTGGTGATCAGCGCGCTGGCCGCCCAGCTCGCCGGCACCACCGCTCCGGCCGAGATCGCCAAGCAGATCGTCGGGGTGACCACCGGCGGTGAACGCTGCGACGACGTGACGGCCTGCCTCCAGCTCGCCCGCGCGGGCCGGGACATCGAGTACCGGGGCGTGTCGCTGACCCGCGCCGGGTTCACCGACACCGGCGAGCCGGCCACCGCGAGCTACGGCACCATGCACTTCGACAACCAGAAGATCGACGACAGCAAGACCGAGTTCGTCGGCGCCGGTGAGGAGTCGGGGGCGAGCACGAAGGCCCCGCCGCGCGGGCGCAAGCCGCGCGACGGCAAGGCGAAGGACGCCCCGCTGGTCCTCGGCGGGCTGCTGCCGAAGACCGGTGACCTGGCGCTGGCGAACCCGCCGCTGGCGGCCGGCGCGGCGCTCGCGATCCGTGAGGTCAACGCCGCAGGTGGTGTGCTCGGCGAGCCGGTGAAGTGGATCGAGGGCGACGACGGCACCAACCCGGACGTCGCCAAGGCCACCGTCGCCTCGCACGTCAGCAAGGGCGTCCAGGTCATCATCGGCGCGGGCGGCTCCGGCATCTCCCGGGCCGTACTGCCGGACGTGGTGGCCGCCGGCCGGATCCTGTTCTCCCCGTCGAACACCGACGCGGGGCTGAGCGCTGTGGACGACAAGGGCCTCTACTTCCGTACCGCGCCGCCGGACAGCCTCCAGGGCCGCGCGCTGGCCGACGTGATGCTCCGGGACGGGCCGCGCAAGATCGCAATCCTGGCCCGTAAGGACTCGTACGGCGAGGGCCTCCAGGAGAACGTCCGCTCGGAGCTGGAGAAGGCCGGGATCGGCGCGGACCGGATCAAGCTGCTGACCTACGAGCCGCCGGCCGACCCGAAGACGCCTGTCGACTTCAGCGGCACCGCCAAGGAGATCAAGGCGTTCGGCCCGGAGGCGCTGCTGCTCATCGGCTTCGCCGAGTCCGCGCCGGCGATCACCGCGCTGGACGACGCGGGAGTCGACATCAAGCACTGACGCGTACCGACGCGGAGGGCCGCACCGGGGACACCGGTGCGGCCCTCGTCGTCTCTCCCGGGCTCAGCGGGCCCGGCGCCGGTCCAGGAACTCCGTCATCCGCCGGTGCTTCTCCTCGTCCTCGAAGAGCACCGCCTGGCTCAGCAGGTCCAGCTGCGGGTGCGCAGCCGCCGGGGCGTCCACCGCCATCTTGGTCAGCCGCAGCGCCAGCGCGGAGCCCTTCGCCATCTCGTCGAGCAGGCCGTGCGCGGTGGGCAGCAGCTCCGCCGGGTCGGCCACCACCCGGTTCACCAGCCCGATCCGCAGCGCCTCCCCGGCGTCCACCCGCCGGCCGGTGAACAGCAGCTCCTTGGCCCGGGCCTCACCGATCAACGCCGGCAGCCGGTAGGTCGCGCCGGCGCCGGCCAGGATGCCCAGCCGCACCTCGGGCTGACCGAACACCGCTCGGTCCGTGCACACCCGGAGATCGCAGGCGTACGCCAGCTCGGCGCCGCCGCCCAGCGCCGGCCCGTCGACTGCGGCCACGGTGGGCATCGGCAGCGCCCGGATGCGGGCGAAGACGCCCTGGTTGATGGCGGCCAGCGCGTCCAGCCGGCCACGCTCCCGGAGCTGGGCGATGTCGGCGCCCCCGGCGAAGATGCCCGCCGTCCCGCCGGTGAGCAGCAGCAGCCGGGGACGCGCCTCCAGGTCGGCGCAGACCGCGTGCAGCTCACCCACCAGGTCGGCGTCGATGGCGTTGCGCTTCTCCGGCCGGTCCAGCGTGACCACGAGCCGGTCCGGCAGCTCCTCGATCCGCAGCCCGCTCACTGTGCCGGCCTGTCGTTCGTGACTGCGGGGCTCGCAAGCTCACTCCTCGCGCTCACTGCTTCACGCCGTCCTTCCACGTGTAGAAGCCCTGCCCCGCCTTCTTGCCCAGCTTCCCGGCGGCCACCATCTCGACGAGCAGCGGTGGCGGCGCGAAGCGGTCCCCGTACGCGGCCTGGAGCGTGCGCGCGATGTCGAGCCGCACGTCCAGGCCGACCAGGTCGGTCAGCTCCAGCGGGCCGACCGGGTGCCGGTAGCCGAGCACCATCGCCTTGTCGATGTCGGCCGGGCTCGCCACCTCGTCGGCCACCATCCGGATCGCCTCCAGGCCGAGCGTGACGCCCAGCCGGGAGGTGGCGAAGCCGGGCATGTCGCGTACGACGACGGGGTCCTTGCCGAGCCGGGCGGCGAGCGCGACGGCCGCCTCGGTGGTCTCCGGCGCGGTGGCCGGGCCGACCACGACCTCGAGCAGCGCCATCGCCCACACCGGATTGAAGAAGTGCAACCCGACGAAGTCGGCGGGGCGGTCCAGCCCGGCGGCCAGTTCGGCGATCGGGATGCTGGAGGTGTTGCTGCCCAGCAGCGCCGGCCGGCGGCTCTCCGCCTCGCGCAGGACGGCACGCTTGAGGTCGAGCCGCTCGGGCACCGCCTCCACGATCACGTCGGCGCCCTCGGCCACCTCGGCGAGCCCGGCCCGGAGCGTGACGCGCTCACGGTTGGCGGTGGCGGCCTCCTCGGTCAGCTTGCCGCGCTGCACGCCCCGGTCCCACAGTTCGCCGAGCCGGCGCAGGGCCTCGGCGCCCCGGGCGGGGTCGACCTCGACCAGTTCGACCGCGTACCCGGCGCCGGCCGCCACGTACGCGATGCCGAGGCCCATGGTGCCGGCCCCGACGACCACAAAACGACCACTCATCGACGTCCCCTCGCCGCGGCGGGGGCGCGCGGGGTCTCCGCCGCCGGGCCCGTCCGCTCGCTCGTTCCTGCATGCGACCCTATGCATGGCCGGGCCGCCGGGATGCGTGGGGGCGGAGCGGACGGGGTAAGGACGGCCCTCAACGCCGAAGGAAGGAACGAGATGAGCCAGGCACCGGAGAGCGCGGAGAGCACCGAGACGGTCGAGACCCGCGGCGACGAGCGGGTGGACCTGCTCCGTGCGGACACCAACAACGACGGCAAGACCGACGTGTGGGTGGTGGACACCGACGGCGACGGCAAGGCCGACCTGTTCCAGTTCGACACCGACGGTGACGGCAAGGTGGACATCACCATGGTGGACATCGACGAGGACGGCACGCCGGACGAGGTGGTCGACGGCGACGGCGGGCTGCCCCCGGAGCAGACCACCCCCACCGTCCAGGTCTGAGCACGTAAGGAAGGGCCCCTTCTTAACGCCTAGGCGCTTGAAAGGGGCCCTTCCTAACGCCGCAGCTCCAAGGTGGCGAGGTAGTAGGGGTGGTCGGTGTCGTCCACGTCGGTCAGTCGCCACTGTGAGCCGTGGACCAGCTCGGCGAACTCCTCGGGCGAGCAGACCAGGTAGTCGAACCAGTCGGTGCCGAGCAGCCGGTAGCGCAGCCGCAGCCGTAGTTGCCCGCCGATCCGGCCCCGCCGGCGGTTGCGCTCGTGGTAGGCGGTGTGCACCGGGTCGGTGGTCCCGTACGGGTCGGTGCCGTGGGCGATCACCCGGGCGCCGGGACGGGCCAGCGCGGCGAGCGCCGCCAGCATCGCCGGGGCGCGTTCCCGCCCCTCGAACAGGCCGAGGTTGTTGCCGAGCAGCAGGAACGTGTCGTACCGGCGGCCGTCGGCGGCGTGCTCGTCGACTGTGCCGTGCACCAGGTCGCGTACGCCCCGGTGGCGGCTGACCCGCAGCGCCCCGAGCGACGTGTCCAGCCCGGTGACCGGTACGCCCCGGTCCTGGAGGTGCAGCGCGATCCGGCCGGCGCCGACGCCGACGTCGAGCACGTGTCCGCGTACCCGGTCCACGGCCCGGTGGTCGTGCGGCTGCCACCGCTGCGGCGGATCCAGGTAGTGCTCGGCGGGCGCGCCGTTGACCAGCCCGTCGTCGCGCTCGATGATCTCGATGACCGGGCGGGGCAGGCGACCGCCGGCCATCGGGCGCGGTCCGATCCCGGTGGCGACCGCGTACGCGTCGCGGATCATCTCGCCGAACACGTCGCCGATCTCGGGTTCCCCGGTCATGCCCGCAACGCTATCCGGGGGTCGGCGGCTCCGTCGCCGCCGTATCCTTGGCGGCGTGACCGACCTGGACCGCCTGGCGGCGGAGAAGTACGTCCTGCTCACCACGTTCCGCAAGGACGGCCGGGCGGTGCCGACTCCGGTGTGGGCGGTACGCGACGGCGACGGGCTGGCGGTGTGGACGGTGGCCGACTCCGGGAAGGTGAAGCGCATCAGGCGCGATGGCCGGGTGACGGTGGCCCCGTGCGACGTGCGCGGCCGGCCGCACGGCGAGGCGGTGCCGGGTCACGCGACGATCGCCGACCCGGAGAGCACGAACCGGGTCCGAGGGCTGCTCAAGCGGAAGTACCGGCTGATCGGGCGGCTGAGCCTGCTGGGCAGCCGGCTGCGCCGGGGTGAGCGCGGCACTGTGGGGCTGCGGATCGTGCTGGACGGTCCGGGGCGCGACTGAGTCCGGACACGATCAAGGGCGGCGCCGCGACGGCACCGCCCTTTATCGGAACGCCGGAGAACGCCGGTTCGTCAGTCTCCCTGGCGCTGCTGGGGGATCTGCCCCTGCAGCAGGGCCCGAACCTCCGACTCGCGGTAGCGGCGATGGCCGCCCAGGGTCCGGATGGCACTGAGCTTGCCAGCCTTGGCCCACCGGGTCACCGTCTTCGGGTCGACACGGAACATCGACGCCACCTCGGCCGGTGTGAGTAGCGGCTCAGGTTCGTGCGTTCGCGATGCCATCGGGGTCACTCCTCCACATGTATAGACATCGGCCGGGGTCCCGCCGGCCGACGCGTCTCCCATGGTCCGGCTAGTCCCCGATGTCCGACATGGGCCGAACGGCTGAAGGTCCCTAGACGGACGGATGAAGCATGCCCGATTTTTACGACTTTTATGCCGCAGAAACTACCTTATTCGGACTCATGATCACGGTTCGTGACGCATCAACTACGAGACACTCTCGTGTCCAAGGCCACTTAGCAGGGCAAACCGGGCGTCAGTTGCACCGTTCGAGCAGCTGCACCGCGCGCCAGCGGGCGACCAGCTTGTCGTACGCGGCGGACGCCTCCTCGGCCTCGCCCCGGCCCAGTCCGGACAGTCCGGTGGCCACCAGCTCGGTCGAGTCGTCGGCTTCGAGCGTCTCGTCCGGCAGCAGTTGCACCAGGCCGCCGTAGTCCAGCTCGACCACCGAGCGCGGGTGGAACTCCTCCAGCCACCGGGCCGCCTCCTCGACCGCCTCGGTGATGGGCGCCTCGCCGATCGATTTGCGCAGCACCGACAGCGCCCGGGACGCCCGGCGGCGCGCCTTGGAGATCTCGGTGCGGTAGCGCAGCGCCCGCCGCTCCGGCTCGGTGACCAGGTGCCGCTCGCCGGCCTCGAACAGCACGAACCAGCGCAGGGGCACGCCCCAGGTGGCGATCTGCTCGTGCACCCGGGGCACCCCGTGCTCCAGCACCCGGGCGCCGCTGCGCCAGTCCTCCACCACGGCCTTGGCCTGCCCGGCGAGCACGGGCGGCACGAACGCGTCGGCCAGCACCGAGGGCACGCCGTCGCGGGCGCTCAGCGCCGCCTCGGCGACCCGGATACGCAGGTTCCAGGGGCAGACCAGCAGCGCGTCGTCGGACTCCAGGACGTACGCCTCGTCGGGCAGGTCGGGCAGCCGGGTCCAGCCGGCGCCGAGCGCCTCGATCACCGCCGTCCGCTGCCGTACCGGTCCCTCCAGCGGGGCGATCGCGCGGCCCTCGCTGACGTACCGGCGCCAGTACGACTGCCGGTCCCGGTCGAAGGCGGTCAGCGGCTCGTACACGCGCAGGTATGAAGCGAAGAGCGACGGCACGGCGCGATCCTCCCACGAGACGGGACCGCCCGTCGCCGCCCTCGGGCCCGTGGCGTGACATGCGCGACAGTACGGTTCGGGCCGATATTAGGCTCAACGACACCGGCAGCATCCCGCCGGCGTGCCACCCGGGTTCCGCGCCCCACAAGGGCGCACACCGACACAGGAGTCAGCCATGGGCGTATTCGCCAGTACCGACGACCCCGTCTCCACGGGGCATGAGCAGGTCGTGTTCTGCCAGGACAAGCAGTCCGGCCTGAAGGCGATCATCGGGATCTACTCGACCGCGCTGGGCCCCGCGCTCGGCGGCACCCGGTTCTACCCGTACGCCAGCGAGGCCGAGGCCCTCGCCGACGTGCTCGACCTCTCCCGCGGCATGGCCTACAAGAACGCCCTGGCGAACCTCGACCTCGGTGGCGGCAAGGCGGTCATCTGGGGTGACCCCGAGCAGATCAAGAGCGAGGCGCTGCTGCGGGCGTACGGTCGCTTCGTCGAGTCGCTGAACGGCCGCTACTACACCGCCTGCGACGTGGGCACCTACGTGGCGGACATGGACGTGATCGCCCGGGAGACCCGCTACGTGACCGGCCGCAGCGTGGAGCACGGCGGCGCGGGCGACTCCTCGATCCTCACCGCCTGGGGGGTGTTCCAGGGCATGCGGGCCGCCGCCGAGCACGTCTGGGGCAGCCCGACGCTGGCCGGCCGCCGGGTCGGCGTGGCCGGGCTGGGCAAGGTCGGCAAGTACCTGACCGCCCACCTGCTCGACGACGGCGCCGAGGTCGTGGCGACCGACGTCAGCCCGCGCGCCCTGGAGTGGGCGCGCACCACCCACCCGCAGGTCACCCTGGTCGACGACACCGAGGCGCTGGTCACCTCCGACATCGACGTGTACGCCCCGTGCGCGCTCGGCGGCGCGCTGAACGACGACACCGTGCCGGTGCTGCGGGCGAAGGTGGTCACTGGGGCGGCGAACAACCAGCTCGCCCACCCGGGCATCGAGAAGGTGCTCGCGGACCGGGGCATCCTCTACACGCCGGACTACGTGGTGAACGCCGGTGGCGTGATCCAGGTGGCCGACGAGATCGAGGGCTTCAACTTCGACCGGGCCAAGCTGCGCGCGACCCGGATCTTCGACACCACCCGGCAGATCCTCCAGCTCGCCGACGACGAGGGCGTGCCGCCGGCGGTCGCCGCGGACCGGCTCGCCGAGCGGCGGATGGCCGAGGTCGGCCGGCTGCGCACGATCCATCTGCGGTGAAGCTCACCTCCGGGGGCGGGGCGGCGCTCCACCCCCGGAGGCGGCGCGCGTTAAGCTGATTCTCGGGCTCGTTAGTACCGGTATGTCCGGTGTCATGGCCAGCCCCGGTGCTTACCCCTTACCCGGTACACTTTGTGACGGCTGGACCACTGCGACGCGCAGGTCCGGTCGACGGTGACCCGAGGTGCCGAACGATGGCATCCCCATGTACCGTAAGAGCCACGAGAGATGCCTGACGTCATCGGGGCCCGCCTTCGGGCTGCCCCGCATTCTGTGCGAGGGGGTCGAGCCATGGGGCGCGGCCGTGCTAAGGCCAAGCAGACGAAGGTGGCCCGGGAGTTGAAGTACCACTCCCCGAACACCGACCTAACCGCCTTGCAGCGCGAACTGGCGGGTAGTGGAAAGTCTGAGCACAACTTCGACGACGACTACAAAGAGTATGTCGACGACGATGACGAGGACCACGCGGACGACGACCCGGACACCTGGGCTCGTCCGACCCGCTGACCTCCGGTCACATCTGAGCACGCGGTAACCCCCGCGTGCTCACGCATGTGCTCTGCTGAGCCGGCGTACGACCGACGATCAGGGACCTGCCGGCGCTCCGGGGCGCCCGCTCCGACGCGCCGGCAGGTCCTTGATCGCGGAACCGTTCCCTCAGCGTGGCCGGTTGTTCCAGTTGTAGAACGTCGGGATGTTCTCGAAGTGGTTCCACGCGCACACCGCGTCGGCGCCGTCGCCGCCCGACACCTCCGCCCGCAGCAGCCGCGCCGCCTCCGCCTCCCGAAGCAGAGCGGTAAGCCCCGCAGCGGCGTCCCGCACCCGGTCGGCGACCGCCTCCCGGTCGGTGTCACTGATGGTCTCGGGCATGCTCCAACACTCCCTCCAGTAGGCGGATCTTGCTGTTACGGCAGTGCTCGGTCTCCGTACCGTCGAAACGCCCCAGCTCGAAGTAGCGGTTGGCGGCGTGCCCGCCGCCACAGAACCCGAAGTACGCGCAGGACGCCCGGCACGCCTCCACGCCGGTGAGGAACTCGCCCACCCACGGCGTACCGGCCGCGCCCGCGAGGATGTCGCCCAGCGGCGTGGTCAGCACGTTTCCGCTGGCGAAGTCGCCGTACCGGGGGTCGGTGAAGCCGGCCAGCTCCGGCGAGAGCACCACCACCGAGCCGTCGTGCCCGACCGTCGGGATCGGGTCGAGGCTCCGGGGCAGCAGGTCGTCGGCGGTGCCGGCCAGGACCGCGCCCGCGTACCGCAGCGACCACTCCACCTCACGCAGGTGGATCCGGGGATCCCGGCGCCAGGCCGCCACCAGCTCCGCCCAGAACCCGGTGACCGCGCCCTCGTCGCGCGCGTTCGTCCGGGTGTTGACGCCCTCGGTCTCCTCGATGTTGACGCCGAGCACGTCGCAGCCCAGGTCGAGGAAGTAGTCGTACAGCTCGGTCGCCAGGCCCGGTTCCGGCCGCGAGACCACCGCGAGCGCCGAGAACGGCAGGCCGTGGCGGCGCAGCGCCGCCACACCCGCCACGATCCGGTCGTACGCGGGCCGCCCGCCCCGGGTGACCCGCTCGCCGTTGCGCGCCCGCGGCCCGTCCACGCTGATGCTGACCCGCACCCGGTGCTCGGCGAAGAACGCGCACCAGGCGTCGTCGATCAGGGTGGCGTTCGTCTGCACGTGGTGCTCGACGTCGGGCCCGAACGGCGCCAGCAGCGCGGCCAGGTGCTCCCGGCCCGCAGCGAGCGGCTCCCCGCCGTGCCAGACCACGGAGAAGCGACCGCCCGCCGCCCACGGGTTCACCGACGCCGCCACCGCCTCGGCGACGGCCACCGGCATCCGCCTGTCGACCGCCCGGAAGGGGAGGTAGCAGTAGGCGCAGTCGAGGTTGCACAGCGTCGTCGGCTGCATCACCACGTACGACGGGACGGCAGAGATGCCCCGCATCCCTCCGGGCGTGCGCGCAGCCATCAGCACCTCCCCCGCCTGCCTGAAAAACCGAACCTCCAGGCTAGGCCGCGGCGACCGCTCGGGTGAACCCCCGATCACGTGCCCGGCCGATCGGCGCAGGGTGATCAGCCTCGGGTGTGCTGCCCGACCATCTGCACGTTGCCGGACCCCTCGATGATCTCGCCGGCCTGCCAGGCGTCCACGCCCCGGCCGGTCAGGGTGGCCAGCGCGCGGTCGGCGTCCTCGGCGGAGACGATCGCGAACATGCCGACGCCCATGTTGAAGGTCGCCTCCATCTCCGGGTCCTCGATCCGGCCCTTGGACTGGATCAGGTCGAAGATCGGCTGCGGCTTCCAGGTGGAGCGGTTCACCACGGCGTCGACGTGCTCGGGCAGCACCCGGACCAGGTTGCCGGGGATGCCGCCGCCGGTGACGTGGGCCAGCGCCCGCACCTCGGCCTCGGCGATCAGCTTGAGGCAGTCCTGTGCGTAGATCTTGGTCGGGGTGAGCAGCTCCTCGCCGAGCGTCCGCTGACGGCCGAAGTCGTCGATCACCACGTCCAGCCGCATCCGGCCGGCGCCGAGCAGCACGTGCCGGACCAGGGAGTAGCCGTTCGAGTGCAGGCCGGACGAGCGCATGGTGATCACCACGTCGCCCACCTCGACGCGCTCCGGGCTGAGGATCTCGCTCTCCTCCACCACGCCGACGCCGGTGGCCGAGATGTCGTACTCGTCGGGGCGCAGCACGCCCGGGTGCTCGGCGGTCTCGCCACCCAGCAGCGCGCAGCCGGCGTACCGGCAGCCGTCCGCGATGCCCGCGCCGATCTCGGCGACCTTGTCCGGCACGACCTCGCCGGTGGCGATGTAGTCGAGCAGGAACAGCGGCTCGGCGCCGCAGGCCACCAGGTCGTCGACGACCATGGCGACCAGGTCGATGCCGACCGTGTCGTGGATGTCGAGCTGCTGGGCGATCACCAGCTTGGTGCCCACGCCGTCGGTCGAGGAGGCCAGGATCGGGTTCTTGTACTTCTTCGTGTCCAGCCGGAACAGGCCGGCGAAGCCGCCCAGGTCACCCATGACCTCGGGGCGCCGGGTCTCCTTGACCTTCGACTTGAGCAGCTCGACCGCGCGGTCGCCCGCCTCGATCGACACCCCGGCGTCGGCGTACGAGACCGAGCGTTTGCGCTGCGTCCGGCCGGAACCCGCCGACCAGGGCTGGCGGTCGCCGCCGGCGCCCGTCGGGCTGGATCCTGCGCCGCTGCGCTCGGACACGTGCGTCACGGTTCTCCCCTTTGTGGTTCCCGCGGGCCCGGAGCGGCCGGACCCGCGTCGGTGGTGCTACGGGTGGTGGGTCGGTGTGGCGACGAGCGGACCGGTCGGCCCGGCCGCCTCGGCGGCGACCCGGCGTCCCACTCCTTCGAGCACGTGCTTGCCGATCAGGTTCCCGGCCGGCAGTTCGATCGGGTACTCCCCATCGAAGCACGCCCGGCAGAGCCGGCTCTTCGGCTGCTCGGTCGCGGCGATGAGACCGGGCAGCGATACGTAACCGAGCGAGTCGGCGCCGATGGACCGCCGGATGCCGTCGTTGTCGAGCCCGTTGGCGAGCAGCTCGGCGCGGGTGGCGAAGTCGATGCCGTAGAAGCAGGGCCAGCTCACCGGCGGCGAGGAGATCCGGACGTGGACCTCCAGCGCGCCCGCCTCGCGCAGCAGCCGGACGATCGCCCGCTGGGTGGTGCCCCGCACGATCGAGTCGTCCACCACCACCAGGCGCTTGCCGCGTACGTTCTGCCGCAGCGGGTTCAGCTTCAGCCGGACGCCGAGCGCGCGCAGCGTCTGCGAGGGCTGGATGAACGTGCGCCCGACGTACGGGTTCTTCATCAGGCCCTGGCCGTACGTGATGCCTGATTCCTCGGCGTAGCCGATCGCGGCCGGCGTGCCGGACTCCGGCACCGGGATCACCAGGTCGGCCTCGACCGGATGCTCCTTGGCGAGCTGGCGGCCGATCTGCACCCGCGCGGCGTGCACGTTGCGGCCGGCGATGGTGGCGTCCGGCCGGGCGATGTACACGTACTCGAAGAGACAGCCCTTGGGCTCGGGCGAGGCGAACCGGCTGGAACGCAGCCCGTTCTCGTCGATGGCGATCAGCTCGCCCGGCTCGACCTCGCGCACCACGCTCGCGCCGACGATGTCCAGCGCGGCGGTCTCGCTCGCCACCACCCAGCCGCGTTCGAGCCGGCCGAGCACCAGCGGGCGTACGCCGTGCGCGTCGCGCGCCGCGTAGAGCGTCGACTCGTCCATGAAGACGAAGCTGAACGCGCCGCGCAGCTGCGGCAGCACCTCCAGCGCGGCCGCCTCGACCGACAGGTCGGGCCGGCTCGCCAGCAGCATGGTGACCAGCGAGGTGTCGTTCGTCGAGCCGTCCGAGTCGAGCCCCCGCACGGCCGCCTCGCGCTGCAACTCGGCGGTGTTGACCAGGTTGCCGTTGTGCGCCAGCGCGATCGTGGTGCCGGCGGTCGTGGCACGGATGGTCGGCTGGGCGTTCTCCCAGGTCGAGCCGCCGGTGGTGGAGTAGCGTGCGTGCCCGATCGCGACGTGGCCGCGCAGGCTCGCCAGCGTCGGCTCGTCGAACACCTGGGCGACCAGGCCGAGGTCCTTGTAGACCACGACACCGGAGCCGTCACTCACCGCGATGCCCGCGGCCTCCTGACCGCGGTGCTGGAGGGCGTAGAGCCCGAAGTAGGTGAGGTTGGCGACCTCTTCACCCGGTGCCCAGACGCCGAAGACGCCGCACGCGTCCTGTGGGCCGGGTCGCTGGGGGTCAAGGTCGTGGCTCAGCCGGCCATCGCCTCGGGGCACCTGCCGCTCCCTCGCAGTGGGGTCTGGACTGGCCTGGCGGAGTCAGGGGGGCAGCTCCGCACGCATGGGCCGGGACCGTCGTCGGCTCTCAGTGTACGCGACCAGCAGTCGACACCGACAGTCACGAAGCGTCCGCTCAGCGTGAGCAGAGTTTGCCCTGCTCGACGCCTAAATCGGGAGGTACGGGGAGAGGTCAGCCCGGTTCCCGGAAACCCGGATGCGACCCTCGGTGACCGTTTCCGCCCATCCCTGGCGCCCGGTGGCGACCGCCAGCCAGGTCGGCGGGTCCATCTCCACCACGTTCGGCGGCGTACCACGGGTGTGTCGTGGACCACTCACGCACTGGACCGCACCGTAGGGTGGGACGCGCACCTCCACCGATCGGCCGGGGGCGCGATCCGCGAGGGCAGCCAAGAGCGTCCGGACCGCCTCCCGGAGCACCGGCCGTTCGGGCGTACGCCCCTCGTCCAGCGCCACCAGTGCGGCGCGTACCGCTTCGGAATAAGCGTGCGGAGAGGACACGACGGGACGATACGACCCGGCAGAAGGCCGCCCGACGGCGGCCCTGGGTAGAGATGATCCGGTCAGACAAGGCATAGTTGCCGACGGCGTTATTCGTACCGTGAGTGATCAACCTCGGCCGAGCGGCCGACGGGGGGATCAGACCCGGAAGGCGGTGGACGTGTCAACACACCGACGTGCCTGGAAGCAGCGGGCCGGTGTGGTCGTAGCGCTGGTCTTCGGCGCCCTGCTCACCGTCCCCGCAGCTCCCGCCTTCGCGGAACCCCCCGAAGTCAGCGTCAACCCGAGCTCCCTGACGATCAGCGCCGACAGCGATGCCTCCATTCAGGTGAGGGTCAAGGTCACCGACTCCGGTCCGACCCAGGTCACGATCAGGGTGGCCGGACTGCCATCAGGCGTCACCTGCAGCGCTGGCTGCAATGCGCCAGTTGCTGTGGTCGGACAGCGCAACGTGCCTGTAACGCTGAAGGCCAGCTCTGGTGCGTCGGCGACCGATGGCGCAAACGTTCAGTTCACTGCAGAAACGCCGACTGACTCGAACAGCGCCGCACTTTCGCTGACGGTGCGGGCTGCTGCACCGCCGTCGCAGCAGCCGCAGACCGTCAAGACGGTCTCGGGCAAGGTGGTCAACGCCGACGGCGATCCGATCGAGGGCGCCCTCGTCATGCTCCGCGACAGCGCGGGCAAGGAACGCCGCACCAACACCAGTGGTAACGGCAACTTCAGCTTCAGCGGCTCCGAGTCCAACCCGATCGCGCCCGGCCGGATCGACCTCGGCGCCTCCACCGACGGTGCCTCGCCGGTCGCCCGGTCGATCAACGCGAACGCCGGCCAGTCGGTCACCGGCGTCCGGCTCAGCATCCAGGTGAAGGCGTCGGCGAGCCCGAGCGCCACCCCGTCGGCGAGTGAGTCCGCCCCGCCGTCCGAGGAGCCGCTCGACGAGGAGGCGACCGACACCCCGTCGGCCGAGGCGCCCGCCGCGCAGCAGCCGGCCGCGAACGAGGACTCCGGCGGCTTCGGTTCCTGGCTGCTCATCCTGCTCGGCGGCCTGTTCGTCGCCGTCGGCGTGGGCACCATCGTGCTGCTCTACATGCGCCGCAAGAACGAGGGCGACGACGGCGACGGCGACGGTCCGGGTGGACCGACCGGTCCGGGTGGTCCCGGCGCGGCCGGTGCGATCCCGGCGGCCCGGGGCGCGTACCACGGCACCGACGACCAGACCCGCGTGGTGAACGGCATGGGCGCCCCGGCCGCGACGATGGTCGGCGGCCCCTCGATCAGCGACGCCCCCACCATGCTCCAGCGGCCGGTCGTGGACGACGTCCCGCCGGACCCGTACGGCGCGCCGCCCGGCCCGGCGTACGGCGCAGGCGGCGGCCAGGGCGGCTACGGCTACGGCGACGACGCAGCGGGCCAGGGCGGTTACGGCGGCGCGGGCGGCTACGGCAACGCGCCCTCCTCGGGCGGCGGCTACGGCAACGGACCCTCCTCCGGTGCCGGCTACGGCAACCCGGACTATGCCGCAGGTGCCGCTGCTGGGGCAGCCGGCTACGCGGCCCAGGGCGGTGGCTACGGCAACGAGCGCTTCGACGAGCCCACCGGCCGCTACACCGGTGACAGCACGCAGTACGCGCCGGCGGCCGACCCGTACCCGACCAGCACCTACCAGCCGGAGCAGGACCGCGGCGGCTACGACCAGGCCGGCTCGGCCCCGTACGGCCGTGGCCCGGAGCAGGGCGACGCTTACGGCGCGGCCGGTGGCTACGGCGCCGCGTCGGGCGGCTACGGCAACGGCGCGACCGGCGGCTACGACAGCACCCGCCAGCAGGGCGGATACGGCGATCGCCCACCGGCGCCTACGGCAACGCCGCCGGTGGCTACGACAGCCGGTCCCAGGGTGGCTACGACAAGGGCGCCGGGGGGTACGACAGCGGCGCGACAGGTGGCTACGACAGCACTCGTCAGCAGGGCGGGTACGGCGACGCGCCGGCCGGTGGCTACGGCAACGCCGGTGGCGGTTACGACGGCGGCCACCAGGCGGGCGGCTACGGCCAGCAGGGCGGCGGGTACGGCGAGGGCTACGGTCAGAACCCGCAGGGCGGTTACGGCCAGCAGGGCGGTTACGGCCAGGAGCCGCCGCAGCAGCGCGGGGGCGGCTACGACAACGGCTACCCCAACGACCCGGCGCAGGCCGGTCGCGCCCGCCCGGACGGGCAGGCGGACCGGAGCGGACGACGCCTCGACTGGCTGGACGACTGACAGACACCAGATGTGAGAACTGTGGCCGCCCGCGAACAGCGGGCGGCCACAGTCGTCAGCGGGCCCGCAGGTCGGGAGCAGAAGCGGTGCTCAGGCGGGGGCGAAGTAGCCCTGGCGGAGCACCGGCACCACGTCGGAGACGCCCACCTCGGTCGCGACCGTGACGTCCTCGGCGAAGCCGCCCTCGGCGAGTTCCCGCCCGGAGACGCATCCCCGGACCGCTGCCGGCACGTCCGGCGTGCTCGCCAGCGCGGCGAGCGCCATCGCGGCCTCCACCGAGAGCCCGCCGGGCACATCGGCGAGCGCGTCGAGCACGCAGGCCGCACCGAGCTGGTCCTCCACGCACGGCCGGAGCGACCCGTCGGGCCAGCGCTCCCCGGCCGCCACCACGCCCACGGGTGCGTCCTTCGAGCCGTACCCCTCGGCGCGCAGCCAGCGCCCGACGGCGGGTGCGTTACGCAGGCACGCCGCGACCACCGGCACTCCGGTGGCGCTCGCAGCGGCGCTGATCGCCGAACCGTTGGGTGACGGCAGCACCAGGTCGGCGACGACCGGCGCGGCCCGCAGCGCCGCCGGGGACAGCGACCACTGGTGTTCGGTCGTCGTCTTCCGGCGGCCCACAGCGGCCACGGCCCCCACCCGGCGGGCGTAGTCGGCGGCCTGCTCGCCCCACGGGAACGGGTGCACCCGCATGCCGCGGCTCACCGCAACCTCCACGGCGGTGGTGAACGACAGCACGTCCACCACCACCAGGGCGGCACAGACCCGGCCGAGTTCCGCCGCCCCGGTCAGTCCCCAGTCGAACCGGGCACCGGCGCCGGGTTGGGCGAAGACGGCCAAGGCCAGCGCCTCAGCGCTGACCCGGCGCCGGCTCACCGGGAGCCGGACCGTCGGACCCGTCGGCGGGCGCCGACTCGTCCTGGGCCGGGGTTCCGTCGACTGCCGGCGTCGCCGTACCCTCTGCCGGCTCGGCCTCGTCGGACGCCGCAGCGGACGCCTCGGGCTCCGCCGCGGCGGCGGGTGCGGACGCCTCGGCGTCGGCCGCCGGAGTGTCCCGACCGGCCTTGGCGATCGGCTCGGCGTCGACAGCGGCCGGGTCCACGCCGACCGGCTGCTCCGCGGTGGCCGGAAGCACAGTGGTCGTGCCGGTACGGGTCGCCTCCACCTCCACCCGGGCCGCCTCGGCGGCACCGAACAGGCGCGGGAGCGTACCGGTGTGCGCCTCGCGCAGCTCGTCCAGGCCGATCCGGAACTGGCCGTGCACCTCAAGCCCGCCGGAGGCCGGGTCGGTGACGCCGATGAACTCCCACGGCACGCCGCGCTCGGCGCAGAGGGCGGTGAACGCCTTCTCGTGGCCGCGCGGCACCGACACCAGCACGCGGCCGGCGGACTCGCTGAACAGGAACACGAACGGCATCGAGCCACCGGCGAAGTGCTCCGGCACCACGACCCGGGCGCCCACGCCGCGGCGCAGAGCCGACTCGACCAGGCTCTGCGCCAGGCCGCCGTCGGACAGGTCGTGCGCGGAGCTGAGGTGCCCGACCCGGGCCGCCTCGGCCAGCAGTTCGGCGAGCTGCCGCTCGCGGGCCAGGTCGACCTGCGGCGGGATGCCGCCCAGGTGCTCGTGCGTCACCCAGGCCCACTCCGAGCCGGACAGCTCGACGTGCGTCTCGCCCAGCAGGAAGAGCTGGTCGTGGTCGCCGGCCGGGCGCGGCACGAAGCCCATCGGCACCCGGTTTGCGACGTCGTCGAGCACGCCGAGCACGCCGACCACCGGGGTCGGGTGGATGGCGGCGGCGCCGGTCTGGTTGTAGAAGCTGACGTTGCCGCCGGTCACCGGGATGCCCAGCTCCAGGCAGCCGTCCGCCAGGCCGCGCACGGCCTCGGCGAACTGCCACATCACGCCCGGGTCCTCCGGCGAGCCGAAGTTCAGGCAGTTGGTCACCGCGATCGGCTTCGCGCCGGTCACCGCCACGTTCCGGTACGCCTCGGCCAGCGCCAGCTTCGTCCCGTGGTACGGGTCGAGGCGGGCGTACCGGCCGTTGCCGTCGACGGAGAGCGCGACACCGAGGCCGCTGCGCTCGTCGATCCGGATCACGCCGGAGTCCTCCGGCTGGGCGAGCACGGTGTTGCCGAGCACGTACCTGTCGTACTGCTCGGTCACCCAGGTCTTGTCGGCCAGGTTCGGCGACGCGATCATGCGCAGCACGGTCTCCCGGAGCGCCTCCGGGGTGCTCGGCCGGGGCAGCGTCTCGGCGCGGTCGGCCTGGAGCAGGATCAGGTCGGCCGGCTCGCGCATCGGCCGGGCGTACACCGGGCCGTCGTCGACGAGCGAGCCCGGCGGCACGTCCACCACGAGCTGGTCGCGCCAGGTGACGACCAGGCGGCCCGGCTGGCCGTCCGCCGACGGCGCGGTGACCTCGCCGATGGCGGTGGCCCAGACGCCCCACTTCTCGGCGGTCTTCAGCACGGCGTCGAGCTTGTCCGGCGAGACGACGAGCAGCATCCGCTCCTGGGACTCGCTGGCCAGGATCTCGTGCGGCTCCATCGACGGCTCGCGCAGCGGCACGCGCTCCAGCCAGACCCGCATGCCGGTGCCGGCGGAGGCGGCGGTCTCGGTGAGGGCGCAGGTCAGGCCGGCGCCGCCGAGGTCCTGGATGCCGACGACCAGTTCGGCGTCGTACAGCTCCAGGCACGCCTCGATGAGCAGCTTCTCCATGAAGGGGTCGCCCACCTGCACGGACGGGCGGCGCTGCTCGCTGCCCTCGTCGAAGGTGGCGCTGGCGAGCACGGACACTCCGCCGATGCCGTCGCGGCCGGTCTTGGCGCCCATCAGCACCACGATGTTGCCGGGGCCGGTGGCGTCCTTCTTCTGCAGCCGGTCGACAGGCAGCACGCCCAGGCAGAGCGCGTTGACCAGCGGGTTGCCCTGGTAGCAGGGGTCGAAGACGACCTCGCCGCCGATGTTGGGCAGGCCCAGGCAGTTGCCGTAGCCGCCGACGCCGGCGACCACGCCGGGCAGCACCCGGGCGGTGTCCGGGTGGTCGGCCGCGCCGAAGCGCAGCGGGTCCATCACGGCGACCGGGCGGGCGCCCATGGCGAGGATGTCGCGGACGATGCCGCCGACGCCGGTCGCCGCGCCCTGGTACGGCTCGACGAAGCTCGGGTGGTTGTGCGACTCGACCTTGAAGGTCACCGCCAGCTCGTCGGAGACCCGGACCACGCCGGCGTTCTCCCCGATGCCGGCGAGCAGCCGGTCACTCGGCGGCGCCTTCTCGCCGAACTGGCGCAGGTGCACCTTGCTCGACTTGTAGGAGCAGTGCTCACTCCACATGATCGAGTACATGGCCAGCTCGGCCTGGGTGGGCCGGCGGCCGAGGATGTGCCGGATCCGGTCGTACTCGTCGTCGCGGAGGCCCAGCTCGGCGTACGGCTGAAGCTCCTCCGGCGAGTCGGCGGCCCGGGGAACGGTGTCCACGCCCAGCGCCCAGTCGTCGGTCGGGCCGGCCTGCGGCACCACGCCCTGCGGCTCGCGCAGGGCCGGGTCCGGATGGGTGGTCATGACGTCTCCTTGCTGCGCTCGCCGCCGGTGCGGCGGGTGGGCCGACCGATGTTCCCGGCCACCATCACGCCGGCGCTCCCACCAGATGCTTGAGCACCGAGGTGAAGAAGCCGAGGCCGTCCAGGGAGGGGCCGGTGAGCGCCTCCACCGCGTGCTCGGGGTGCGGCATGATGCCGACGACGTTGCCGGCCTCGTTGGTGATCGCGGCGATGTCGCGCTGCGATCCGTTGGGGTTGCCGCCGACGTAGCGGGCGACGACGCGGCCCTCGCCCTCCAGCCGATCGAGCGTCGCGGGGTCGGCGACGTAGCAGCCCTCGCCGTTCTTGACCGGGACGAGCACCTCCTGGCCCGGCTGGAACGCGTTCGTCCAGGCGGTGCCGGTGCTCTCGATCCGCAGGACCTGGTCCCGGTTGCGGAAGTGCAGGTGCTGGTTACGGGTGAGCGCCCCGGGCAGCAGATGGGCCTCGCAGAGGATCTGGAAGCCGTTGCAGATGCCGAGCACCGGCAGTCCACCGCGCGCGGCCTGGACGATCGTCTCCATCACCGGTGCGAACCGGGCGATGGCGCCGCAGCGCAGGTAGTCGCCGTAGGAGAAGCCGCCGGGCAGGACGACAGCGTCCACCCCGTGCAGGTCCGGGTCGCCGTGCCAGAGCCGGACCGCCTCGGCGCCGGCGATCCGTACGGCCCGGGCCGCGTCCCCGTCGTCGAGCGAGCCGGGGAAGGTGACCACACCGACCCGGGCGGTCACGACTGCGCGCCCGCGGTCTCGTCGGCGGTGACCACGCGGACGGTGAAGTCCTCGATGACCGGGTTGGCCAGCAGCTTGTCGGCGATCTCCCGGGCCCGGTCCAGGTCCGGTTCGCCGGTGAACTCGATCTCGATCCGCCTGCCGATCCGAACCGAGGCGACGTCACTGACGCCGAGGCGGGGCAGCGCGTTTGCGACGGCCTGGCCCTGCGGATCGAGGATCTCGGGCTTGAGCATGACGTCGACTACGACGCGAGGCACTGGGCACTCCTGACTGTGTACGCAGTTGGGTGCCGGCCCAACAATCGGGCGAGCGGAGCCAGCCTACCTGGCAGATACCGCCCGGCCCGCACCGGCCGGGGGCAGTTCCGGCACTGATCGGCCCCACCGGCGGCACCGGACGGGCACCGTTGCCCGTTCGTTGCGGCGCCGATGCGAATTCGTTGCGCTCCGTGCTTGTGGACGCCCCCTGGCACCACCTCCTACCAGGCATTCTGCCGCGAAACACCCCACCTTCGACCGGTATCCGACAGCGCGCCCGCGCGGCACGCGGCGCGCGTCACGCCATCGGCGCGATTCGATCCGCACCTTGTGACAGAGGGTGTCACGGCCGTAGCATGCATCGTCAGATGTCGATGAGTTAGATCGATGTCCCTCGCCGGACCACCCCATCCGGCGGGTGTCACCCCCTGCCCGGCAACCCCGGGCGTCCGCGCAGAAGGAGCCCCGACATGCGCCTCCGTCCCCTGCTCGCCGTGCTGACCACCGCGCTGGCCGGCGTCCTGGCCACCGCCTCCGGCGCCACCGCCGCGCCGGCCGGCCCCCAGCCGATCATCGGCGGCGGCACCGTCTCGTCGGCGCCGTGGGCCGCCGCCGTCTTCAGCAACGGCTCGTTCACCTGCTCCGGCAGCGTGATCGCGCCCCAGTGGGTGCTCACCGCCCGGCACTGCGTCAGCGGCACCATGTCGGTCCGGGTCGGCAGCGTCTACTACGCCTCGGGCGGCGTCACCCGCACCGTGAGCGCCTCCTACACCCGCTACGACCTGGCCCTGCTGCGCCTGTCCAGCACGGTCAGCACCTCCGCCGTCTCGCTGGCCAGCAGCAACCCGCCGGTCGGCTCGACCAACACCATCTACGGCTGGGGCATGACCTGCTACAGCGGCTGCGGCGCGTCGCCCCAGCTCAAGACCGCCAGCGTCCGGGTGACCAGCACCAGCGTCACCGACGCGTACGGCGGCCAGGCGATCCGGAGCACCCGGGTCAACGGCAACGCGTGGCGGGGCGACTCGGGCGGCCCGCAGTTCTACAACGGCCGGCAGGTCGGCGTCGCCTCCACCGCCGACGGCCAGAGCATCCAGAACTACGGCAGTGTTGCGTACAACCGGGCCTGGATCACCTCGACGGCCGGTGTCTGACGGTTGATGCCGATGCGGCGCGGATCGGTCGGGTGCGGCCCGGCCGTCCGCGCCGCGCCGTTTTTCAGCATCCGATCAGCTGAACACGGCTCGCGAACCACCCGGCCGGGGACTGACAGCATCGGAAGCGTGCTGGTCGTGACGACGGATCAACTGCCCGGCTACGAGATCCGCCAGATCCTCGGCGAAGTGGTCTCCTCGATGGCGAGGACCCGCAACCCGTACCGCGAGGGGGTCAAGAACCTGCGCGGTGGCGCCTACGACCCGATGGCGCCGGACAACCTGACCCGGTGGCGTACCGACTCGGTGGCCCGCCTCGGCGAGGAGGCACGCCGCCTGGGCGCGAACGCGGTGATCGGCATGCGCTTCGACAGCCGCGACTGCGGCGAGATGTGGATGGAGATCTGCGCGTACGGCACGGCGGTGATCGTCACGCCGAAGATGCCGGACGTCATGCCGCCGGACCAGCCGGCGATCGCGGCCGAGACCGCTCACGAGCCGGAGATCGCCTCCGCGCCCGGCGGCATCGCCGAGCCCGCGAGCGCGCCCAACCTGAGTTCCGCGGCCGAAACCCCCACCGGCCCCTGACCGGCGCTGTCTGCCGCCTCTGCCGCCTCTGCCGCGTCGATCATGAAGTTGACGGCAGGAATGATCTCCCTGAGTGCCGCCAACCTCATGATCGACAAGAGGAACAGGGCGGTCAGAGGATGGGGGGCGGGGAGTAGGCCGC
>NZ_LEKG01000348.1:0-2124 GCF_001029515.1 Micromonospora sp. RV43
CGGTGGGGGTCAGGGGCGGTGGTGCATGGCCAGGCGGAGCAGGAGGAAGCGCAGGGCCGTCGCGGCCAGGTTGGCCGTTACCAGGACGGTCAGCTCCAACGCGCGGTTCGGGGTTGTGGTGGCGTGCAGCGCGGCCAGGGAACCGCTGGTCAGTGCCAGGCCGAGGGCGAACGCGAGCAGGCCCTGGACGTGGTGCCGGCCGGCGTGGCGGCGCCCGGTGACCCCGAACGTGAGCCGCCGGTTGGCGGCCGTGTTGGCCACCGCGGTGAGCAGCAACGCCAGCAGGTTCGCCGGCTGCGCCCCGAGCGGGCCGCGGGCCAGCAGGAACAACAGCAGGTACGCGAGCGTGCTCGCCACGCCCACAGCGGCGAACCGGGCGAGCTGGCGGGGCAACCCGATCGGCACCTGCGCCGGCGCGGCCGGCAACGGCCCCCGGCCGAGCTGGGCGCGCAGCTGCGCCAGCGGCAGCGCCCCGGTCACCAGCGCCCGGCCCAGCCGGCCGATGCCGCGCAGGTCGGCCAGCGCGGTGGCGACGATGTCGACCCGGCTGTCCGGGTCGTCCACCCAGTCCACCGGCACCTCGTGGATGCGCAGCCCGGCCCGCTGCGCCAGGACCAGCAGCTCGGTGTCGAAGAACCAGCCGGTGTCCCGCACCAGCGGCAGCAGCTCTGCGGCCACGTCGGCGCGGATCGCCTTGAACCCGCACTGGGCGTCGGAGAAACGCGCCGCGAGCGCCCCACGCAGCAGCAGGTTGTAGCCGCGCGAGATGACCTCCCGCTTGGCACCCCGGACCACCCGGCTGGTCCGCGCCAGCCGGGTGCCGATGGCCAGGTCCGAGTGCCCGGAGATGAGCGGGGCGGCCAGCGGCAGCAGCGCGGCCAGGTCGGTGGACAGGTCCACGTCCATGTACGCGAGCACCGGTGCCGGCGAGGCCGACCAGGCGGCGCGCAGTGCCCGCCCGCGGCCCTTCTCGTCCAGGCGGAGCACCCCCACCTCGGGCAGCTCGTCGGCGAGCGCCCGCGCCACCGCCGGGGTGCCGTCCACGCTGGCGTTGTCGGCCACAGTGATCCGGAACGGGTACGGGAAGTGCGCGGTCAGGTGCGCGTGCAGCCGCCGGACGCAGGGCCCCAGGTCGGTCTCCTCGTTGTAGACCGGGACCACCACGTCGAGCACCGCGCTGCCGGCGGCGGGCCGGGCCTGCACGGCGGCCCGGGGCGCGTACGTGCCAGTCATCGCTCAGCCCTGCTTTCCGCTGCTCAGGTCGTACACGGTCACGCCGTCGACCGTGGTCGCGGTGAAGGTCTCGGTGACCCACGCGGCGATCTCGGCCGAGGCGTTGCTGCCGCCGTCGGCCCGGAACCCGCCACCGCCGAGGAAGTAGTGGATCCGCCCGTCGGCTACGTACCGCTGGAACTGGGCGAGCGTCGGCGACGGGTCACTGCCGTTGAAGCCGCCGATCGGCATGACCGGCCGGCCGGTCGCCAGCTGGTAGCCGGAGGCGTTGTTCGAGCCGATCGTGGCGGCGACCCAGGTGTAGTCGTCGGCGTCGGCCGTGAGCAGCGCGGTCATCTCGGCGCTCGGCTCACGGGCGTCGAGCAGCCCGCCCATGCCGCCGCCGCGCTGCCCCCGCCCCTCCTGCCCGGTCCCGCCGTCCTGCCCGGGGAAGCCGCCCTGCCCCGGGGTGCCGCCCGGCGCGGTGCCGCCGTCCTGACCTGTGCCGCCGGGCGCGCCCGGGGCCGAACCACCACCAGGGAATCCGGGGAACCCACCGGCATTCGCCCCGCCGTCCTGGCCGGTACCGCCCGGGCCGGAGCCGTCGGAACCCGTGCCGTCCGAGCCGGTGCCGTTCGGGCCACCCGGGAAGCCCGGGAACTGCCCGTTCCCGCCGCCCGGCATCCGCCCGCCCGGTCCGCCCGGTCCGCCGAAGCCACCAGCTCCGGCCGGCCCGGCACTCGGGATCGAGCCGCTGTGCGGGGTGGCAGCGGTCTGCATCGCGTACGCGGCCGGCCCGGCCAGCGCCACCGCGATCCCGGCGACTGTTCGTCAACCACCTGGCCGGGATCAGCGGCGCTCTCGCCGACGCCCGGCCGGGCATCGAACCGGCCCTGTGGCGGGAGGTGCGGG
>NZ_LEKG01000349.1:0-2075 GCF_001029515.1 Micromonospora sp. RV43
GGGCCCCATAGTCCTGACCATTCGTGCCCACGAACACCCCTGTTCGCGAACCCCGAAGAACCCCAGGCTCAACCCCTGCCCGCTCGACCGCCTCCCACGAAACCTCCAGCAACAACCGCTGCTGCGGATCCATCGCCAAGGCCTCACGGGGCGAGATCCCGAAGAAGCCTGGGTCGAACTCGCCCGCCGCGTGCAGGAAGCCACCCTTGTCGGCGTACGTGGTGCCGGGGTTGGCCGGGTCGGGGTCGTAGAGCCGGTCGAGGTCCCAGCCCCGGTCGGTCGGGAAGTCTCCGATCGCGTCGACGCCGTCGGCGACGAGGCGCCACAGCTGCTCGGGGCCGTCGACGCCGCCCGGGTAGCGGCAGGCCATGGCGACGACGGCCACCGGCTCGTCGTCGCCCACGGCGGCCGGGGCGGCGACGGGGGCCGGCCCGGCGTCGGCGCCGGCGCCGAAGAGGCCGGTGAGCAGGAAGCGGGCCAGCACGGCCGGGGTCGGGTGGTCGAAAGCCAGGGTGGTGGGCAGCGCCTGCCCGGTGGCGGCGACGAGCCGGTTGCGCAGCTCCACAGCGGTCAGCGAGTCGAAGCCGAGGTCGCGGAACGCGGTGGTCGCGCCGACGGCGGCGGCCCCGCCGTCGTGGCCGAGCACGTCGGCGGCGAGTTCGCGGACCATCTCGGCGACGGTCTCCTCGCGTCGGGCCGGGGCCAGCGCGGCGAGGCGCCGGCGCAGGGTCGCCGCCGGGCCGTCGTCGCCGTCGTCGGCTGCGGCGCCGCCGTCGAGGGCGGCCCGCGCCTCCGGTACGCCCTCTAGCAGTGGCCGGCGGCGGGCGGAGGCGTACGCGGGGGCGAACCGGGCCCAGTCCACGTCGGCCACCGTCACGGTGACGTCGTCGTGGTCGAGGGCCTGCTGCAACGCGGCCGTGGCGACGGCCGGGTCCATGGCGGGCAGGCCCCGACGGCGCAGGTTCCGTTCGGCGTCGGCGGCGTGCATGCCGCCGTCGGACCAGGGCCCCCAGGCGATGGCGGTGCCGGCCCGGCCGTCGGCGCGCCGCCGCTGCACGAGCGCGTCGAGGTAGGCGTTGCCGGCCGCGTATCCGGCCTGCCCGCCGCTGCCCCAGGTGGCGGCAATGGACGAGTAGACGACGAAGGCGTCCAGTTCCCGGTCGGCGAGCAGGTCGGCGAGGTGGGTGGCCCCGGCGGTCTTGCCGGCGGTGACCTCGGCCAGTTCGGCGGGGGTGACCTCCGCCAGCGGGGTGGCCTGCGCGACGCCGGCGGTGTGCACGACCGTACGCACCGGCGGGCCGGCGGCCTCGACCCGGTCGAGCAGGTCGGCGACGGCGGCCCGGTCGGCGATGTCGCAGGCGGCGACGGTGACCCTGGTCCCGAGGGCGGTCAGCTCGGCCTCCAGCGCGGCCGCGCCGGGGGCGTCGGGCCCGCGCCGGCTGACCAGCACGACGTGTTCGGCTCCGGCGGCGGCGAGCCAGCGGGCGGCGCGGGCCCCGAGCCCGCCCGTGCCGCCGGTGACCACTGCGGTGCCGGTGGGCGTGAACCGGCGCGCCGGCGGGCGGTCGCCGAGGGCGGCGCGGACGAGGCGGCGGGCGAAGACCCCGGGGCCGCGTACCGCCAGCTGGTCCTCGCCGGTCGATCCGGTGAGGATCGCGGCGAGCCGGGCGACGGCCCGGTCGTCGGGGTCGGACGGCAGGTCGACCAGGCCGCCCCAGCGGTGCGGCGCCTCGACGCCGACGACCCGGCCGAGGCCCCAGATCGCTGCCTGCGCCGGGTCGACGAGCCGGTCGTACGAGGCGGCGGCGACCGCACCCCGGGTGACCAGCCACAGCGGCGTGGCCCCGCCGGCGTCGCCGAGCGCCTGCGCGAGCGCGAGGGTGGCGGTCAGGCCGGGCAGGACCGTGCCGCCGGTGCGCGGTTCCCCGGCGAGCAGGGAGACGACGCCGGCGGGCTCGGTGCCGGCGAGGGCTGCCGCGAGGGCTGCCCGGTCGGCGTCCGGCTCGACGGTCAGGGGCCGCACGTCGGCGCCGGCGTCGGTCAGCGCAGCCCGGACGGCCCGCGCCGCCGGGTCG
>NZ_LEKG01000350.1:0-2044 GCF_001029515.1 Micromonospora sp. RV43
ACGGACAGCTTCTGGAGGAACCCGACCCCGCGTCGGGCTACCACCACGCCCTGACGTCGATCGACCGACTGATCAAGATCAACAACCCGCCACGCGGCCTTGATCAACAGTTAGTGAAAGACCGAGGCTAACTCCCTCACCCCCCACCCGGCTACAGCTCACCCTTCTCGCATCGGACAATCCCGGCCACCGACTGACGACCGCAACGGACGGCGGCATCCGCGCCAGAGTAAGGAGTCACCGTGCCCCGGCAACCGGGGTGACCACTCTTCCCGGTTCGTTGGAGCACCATGACGGTGCCGGAGACGTGCCATCTTGCCCGGCAACCGCACTGCCGTCGCGCCCACCGCCGTGGCGTCCGGACGCGCCTGGCTCAGCGGCGTGCTTCCGGTGATGTCGCCCCGGCCGACTCGGCTCCACGCTCGCTACTTCTCCTGCTCTCACTGCCACGTCGTGCGCTGGGGGCGCGACCGGCCGCCAGGGCCGCACGCGCGCCCCGGCGCGACACAACGGCCGGCCGCTTGCGGCCCGCCATTGGAGGATGTACAGAAGGTGCAAACCGCATCGGCGACCTTCGGACGGACGATTACAGCCGGTCACCACACCACGAGGTAACTCGGACCCGTCGTTGTAGCTGGCGTGGAGCTATTCGTGGTGCGAAATGCAGGCCAACAGAGAAACCAGGGACAGCCAGGGAGGAGTTTGCGCAGCTAGTGCAGCTTGTGAAGCCAGGGCCTAAGACGTGAACACCACTTCTAATCCCAAGGCCGCAGGTTCGAATCCTGCCGGGCGCACCACCGTCATCGCAGTTCGGCGACTTGGCGCTTTCGGTCGAATCGACCACCACGGCCCACGTCGTCAGCCCGATCTGACTGTGCCCGAGCACCTTCATCACCGTCCGGGACGAGGCACCGGAGACGAGCAGGAACGTCGCGCAGGCGTGCCGCAGGTTGCGCAACCGCAGCCAGTCGAGGCCGGCCGCCGCCCGGATCTTGTGCCAGGTCCGGTCGATCCGCTTCAGCGCTAGTCGCGATACATTGCCGAATCAGCGAGGCCCGCGCATGGCCGCTCAGCCCCGTGATGCCAGGCGCTTCCCGCTACGGCGACGGGGTAGCTGACCTCTCTGACCTGTCGATCGGCAGTCTGGACGGAGAACCGTATCGACAACGGCTCGCTCCCGAAGGCGAGAGTGCACTCGATGCGCAGCTTGACGCTGATCCAGCCGGTACCGCCAGGGCGCAGCAGCCGAGACTGGCCGGTGTCATGGACCTGGACGGCGGGTCGTTGACCGGTAGCCGAACTCACTGTGATCGGCGCGGGGCCAGCGTTGATCACTGCCAGTTGCCCGTCCATCCGGAGGATGCCCGTGGCGTCCGAACCCCCGCTACCGACGGATGCAGGAAAGGCCACGAGGGAAACCGAAGCGTTCCGTTCTCGCTCTTCCCGCGAGTCTCGCAGTTCACCGGCACCGATGCCGCCGAGCACGACACCGACCACGAAGGCAGCCACAAGCCGTACATTCCGCCTCCGTTTGGCCACGAGGCGGACAGGGGCGGTGCGGCCCGCCGACTGGCGATCGTGGTCGTCCAGTTCAATCACGTTGTGCTCGGCCGACATGGGCGTCAGCCTAGGGCTCTCAGCGGCTACCCGTCGGCCGGCCGGACAGCCGAGACCACCCGAGAGGCGCTTCGCGGCATCGTCCATGACGGCCCGCGCGATCTCCAGCAGAACAACCCGCAGCACTGATTCCGTCCGCCGGGAGGCACAACCCATGTCTGTGCATGAGCCACCAGAGGCAGTCACCCGGGAGGCGGTGGCGATGCTGCTACACCTGGCGTTCATCGAGATCCGTTCCCAGACGTCACCCGCGATCGGGGACCGGTCACCAGAAGCACTGGCCAAGCGTTGTGATCGGATCTGAGCCACCCCCGCTTTCATGGAGGTTCTTGATCATGGTCTGATGGCCGTGGGGAGGAAGTCGTCCGTGGCAGCACCGAAGAAGTACCCCGATGAGCTACGTCGGCGCGCTGTGCGCCTGTATCGC
>NZ_LEKG01000039.1:0-51106 GCF_001029515.1 Micromonospora sp. RV43
CCGCCGATCCGACCAGGACGGCCGACGCCAGCGCCAGCGCCGGTCCCGGCTCGGTGGGCAGGTCGAACAGCCGGGCCGCGGCGACTGCCGACCCGGCGACGGCGAGTCCGGCAGTGGCCGTGACGACGCGCTGCCGATGGCGTACCAGAGCCAGCACGCCGACCACGACGGCGGCCGCGCCGCCGGGGAGCCAGTACCGCAGACCCCAGCTCGCGGCGACCGCCACCGCCTGGACGCCGATCGCGGCGAGCAGCACCACGGCGAGCCCCGCCGTCGCCGCAACCCGGGTGAGCCGTTCGGTAGCCATGCCCAGCACGCTAGGAGATCGCGGGCCGGGCCGAACCGGCCGAAAGTAGGGTCCGCCGCGCGCCGGACCCTGCTCCGGACCGATGCCCGCCGGTCCGGACGTGCCCAGGATGAGTCGCATGCATCCACCACTCGCCCTGCACGCCGAGCGGCTGACCAAACGGTACGGCCGCCGCACCGCGCTTGCCGACTGCGACCTGAGCGTTCCGCGCGGGCACGTGGTCGGCCTGGTCGGCCCCAACGGCGCCGGAAAGTCCACGCTGCTGCAACTGGCCTGCGGGCTGATCGCGCCGACCTCGGGCACGTTGACGGTGCTCGGCTCGCCACCGGCCGCCGACGCCGCGCACCTGGCCCGGGTTGGTTTCGTCGCCCAGGACACGCCGGTCTACGCCTCCCTCACCGTCGCCGAGCACCTGCGGATGGGCGCCTGGCTGAACCCGTCCTGGGACTCGACGCTGGCCCGGCGGCGCGTCGACGAGGTCGGCCTGGACCCTGCGCAGAAGGCGGGCCGGCTCTCCGGCGGCCAGCGCGCGCAACTGGCCCTCGCGCTGGCCGCTGCGAAACGTCCCGAGCTGCTGATCCTCGACGAGCCGGCCGCCGCGCTGGACCCGCTTGCGCGCCGCGAGTTCATGCACGGGCTGGCCGGTTTCGTGCGGGAACTCGGCGCGGGCGCGGTGCTCTCCTCGCACCTGCTCGGCGATGTGGCGCAGGTCTGCGACCACCTGGTCGTGCTCTGCGCCGCCCGGGTGCAGGTGGCCGGTCCGGTCCCGGACCTGCTCGCCACGCACCACCGGACAGCCGCGGCGCCCGCCGGGGCCGAGGTGGTCTGGGCCGAGCCCGGCCGCGTCGTGGTCCGGGGCCCGGCGGTACGCGACGACGCGCCGGTCACTCTGGAGGAACTGGTCCTGGCGTACCTGTCCCGGGCCGCCACCCGCCCGGCGGTGACCCGGTGATCCGGATGACGGTGCGGCAGTTCCGCCTCCCGGCGCTCGTCGGCGCCGCCCTGCTGGTGCTGGCCGGCGCCTACCTGCTGCGCCTCGGCGCGGACATCCGCGGCGTACCGGATCCGGCCCGGCTGCCCGACCGGTACGCGCAGACGATGCTGTTCCTCGCCGGCGGCTTCGCGCTGGTGCCCGCGCTGATCGGGGCCTTCTGGGGCGCGCCGCTCGTCGCCCGGGAACTGGAGCAGGGCACGCACCGGCTGGTGTGGAACCAGAGCGTGCCCCGCCGCCGCTGGCTGGCGGTCAAGCTGGCGGTGCTCTCGGCCGCCGCCGCGCTCGTCGCCGGTGTGCTCGGTGCGCTGCTGACCTGGGCGGCCTCGCCCGTCGACCGGGTCGCCGGCGACAGGTTCAGCACCGTGCTGTTCGGCGCGCGCGGCGTCGCGCCGGTCGGGTACGCGGTGTTCGGCCTCGTCCTCGGCGTGGTGGCCGGGCTGCTGCTGCGCCGCACCCTGCCGGCGATGGCGGTGGTGTTCCTGGCCGTGGTGGTGGTGCAGCTCGCGGTGCCGAACCTGCTGCGCCCGCACTACCTGCCGCCGGAGCGGGTCACCGTGCCGATGACCGCCGACACCGTCAACCGGGCCCGCAACCTGGGCAGCATCACCGGCTCCCCGGTCGTCGGCGGGCTGGACGTGCCGGGCGCCTGGGTCACCGACATCAGCTCACTGCGGACCGCCGACGGGCGGCAGCTCTCCGACGAGGCGTTCGGCACCTGTTTCCGCGATCCGCCGCGTACCGGCGCCACCGGCGCGTTCGGCGACACGGCGGTCTGTCTCGGCGCGCTCGACCTGCACGTGGACCTGGCGTACCAGCCGAACCGCCGGTTCTGGGCGTTCCAGTGGATCGAGCTGGCGCTGCACCTCGGCGCGGCCGGTCTGCTGGCGGCGTTCGGCCTGTGGCACGTCCGGAGACGGGCCGGCTGAGCGGACGGGGGCGGACGGTCCGGGCGCCACGCGCGCCCGGACCGCCGTACCTAGCGCTTCAGCAGCGCACGCAGCGCCTCGGCGATCTCGCCCGGCGCCTCCTCGGCCATGAAGTGCCCGGCCGTGGTGGTGCGGTGCTCCAGGTCCGGGGCCCACGCCCGCCACACCGCCGCCGCGTCGTAGCCCAGCGCGGCGCCCCAGTCCTGCTGGACGACGGTGGTAGGCATGGTCAGCCGCCGCCCGGCGTCCCGGTCCGCCCGGTCGTGCGCCACGTCGATCCCGGCCGACGCCCGGTAGTCGGCGACGATCGAGTCGACCGCCTCCCGGGAGGCCCGCAGGTACTCGGCGCGCACGTCGGCGGGCATGGCCGCCGGGTCACCGGCCCAGGCGTCCAGGAAGTGCCCGAAGAACGCGTCGGCGCTGCCCGCGATCATCGTCTCGGGCAGGCCGGGCGGCTGCGCCATCAGGTAGAGGTGGAACGCCACCGCCGCTGAGGCGCCGTGCAGCACGTCCCACATGTCGAGGGTGGGCAGCACATCAAGCGACGCCAGGTGGGTGACCGCGTCCGGGTGGTCCAGGCCGGCCCGGACCGCGACCAGGGCGCCCCGGTCGTGCCCGGCGAGCGCGAACCGCTCGTGGCCGAGCGCGCGGGCCACCGCCACCACGTCGGCGGCCATGGTCCGCTTGCTGTACGTGTCCTCGGTGGCGGCGGCCGGCTTGTCGCTGGCGCCGTAGCCGCGCAGGTCCGGGCAGATCACCGTGTGCTCGCCTGCCAGGTCGGCGGCGACGTGCCGCCACATCAGGTGGGTCTGCGGGAAGCCGTGCAGCAGCACGACCGGGCTGCCCGAGCCACCCACTGCCACGTTCAGCGTCACGCCCTCGGCGACCGGAACGCGCTGGTAGTCGAATCCCGCGATGGCGGTGCTCATCTCGATCCCTCTTTCGTCTCGTCGTACCGGTCCAGCGTGGCGGCGCCGGATGAGCAACCGATGAGCGCGATACGGTGACCCCTGGTCGAGGAGGGTCGGTGCCTGTCGGTTTCGGTGTGCTGGGTCCGGTGACGGCCTGGGACGACGCCGGTGCGCCGGTCGACCTCAAGGGGCCCCGGCACCGGGCCGTGCTGGCGCGGCTGGTCGCCGCCCGGGGCCGGACCGTGCCGGTCGGGCAGATCGTCGACGACCTGTGGGACGACCCGCCGGCCGGCGCGGTGGGCGCCGTCCGCACGTTCGTCGCGGCGCTGCGCCGCCGCCTGGAACCGCACCGTCCGCCACGCGAGCCGGCCCGGCTGCTGGTCACCGACGGACCGGGGTACGCGCTGCGCGCCGAACCGGACACCGTCGACGCCTGGCGGTTCGAGGACACCGTCACCGCAGCGGCCGACACGCCGCCCCGGGCCGCGCTCGACCGGCTCGACGAGGCGCTGAGCTGGTGGCGCGGACCCGCGTACGCCGACTTCGACCAGCCGTGGGCACACGCCGAACGGTCCCGGCTCGACCAGATCCGGCTGACGGCCGTGGAGCGCCGGGCCGAGGCGCTGCTGGCGCTGGACCGGGCCGCCGACGCCGTACCCGATCTCGACGCCCACGTCGCGGCGTACCCGTGGCGGGAAGAGGGGTGGGCGCTGCTGGCGTCGGCGCTCTACCGGGCCGGGCGGCAGGCCGACCCGCTCGCCGTCCTGCGCCGGGCCCGGGAACTGCTGCGCGACCAGCTCGGCCTCGACCCGGGACCGCGGCTGCGGCGGTTGGAGACCGACCTGCTGCGCCAGGCCGAACCCGAGCCGACCGGTCCGGCGCGGGTCTGGGCGGAGACCGCCGCCGCGTACGAGCGCAGTGTGGTGCCCGGCGCGCGGGCCCGGCTGGAGTCGACTGTCGGAATGCTGCGCAGCCTCGCCGTCACCGGGCCGGGCGGACTGGAGGCCGCCCGGGACCAGCGTGAGGCGGCCATCACCGCGGCCGAGCACCTGGGCGACCCGGAGTTCACCGCGCGGGTGATCGGCGGGTACGACGTACCGGCGATCTGGACCCGCTCGGACGACCCGGCGCAGGCGGCCCGGGTGGTCGCGGCGGCGGAGCGGGCCCTCGCCGGGCTGGGCCCGGACGCGCCCGAGGCGACCCGCGCCCGGCTGCTGGCCACCGTCGCCATCGAGTCCCGCGGTACGGCGTCGCCCGGACCGGCGCAGGCGGCGCGGGAGGCGGAGGCGATCGCCCGCCGGGTGGCCGACCCGGCGCTGCTGGCGCAGGCGCTCAACGGCGTGTACATGCAGACGTTCCACCGGGCCGGGCTGGCCGCCGAGCGGGACGCGATCGGCGCCGAACTGGTCGCGCTCGCCGCCCGGCACGGCCTGGCCACAGCCGAGATCCTCGGGCACCTGATCCGGGTGCAGGCGCGCGGCGCGCTCGCCGACTTCACCGCCGCCGACGCGCACGCCGACGCGGCGGACCGGCTCGCCGCCCGGCACGAGAGCCCGCTCGTCGGCGTGTTCACCGGCGGCTACCGGGCCATGCGGACAGCCGCCACCGGAGCCGCGTACCCGGACGCGGAGGCGGCGTACCGGTCGTGGGCGACCGGACTGGCCGGCTGCGGCATGCCCGGCGTGGAACGCGGGCTGGCGCCGCTGGCGCTGCTCTGCCTGCGGGTGTGGCACGACCTGCCGGCCGTCTTTTCGGCGGACACGGACTGGGGCCCGTACGCGCCCTGGGCCCGCCCGCTGCTCCTGCTCGCCGACGGCCGCCGGGACGAGGCCACGGGGGCGTTGCGGCGCACCCCGGCGCCGCCGCGTGACCTGCTCATGGAGGCGCTGTGGTGCCTGACCGCGCGGGCCGCCGTAGCGCTGGGCGACCGGGACGCGATGCTGCGGGCCCGGTCCGCGCTCGCCCCGGCCGTGGACGAACTGGCCGGGGCGGGTAGTGGCCTGCTCACCGTCGGGCCGGTCGCCGTGCACCTGGACCGGCTCGACGCCGCACTCGGATGACCGGCGGTCAGGACCGTTCATGACGGCGGCTCGGATGGAACGCGCCCTCGGCTAGGGTGCGGCGATGGACGAGCTGAGGCACCTGTTCCGGCGCGCCGCCGACCACGCGGCCGACTACCGGCTGTCGCTGCCGGAGCGGCCGGTCGGCGTACCCGTGGACCAGGCCGTGCTGAACGAGGCGTTCGCCGGCCCGCTGCCGGACGCGCCCACGCCGCCCGAGCGGGTCCTCGCGGAGCTGGTGGCCGCCGCCGAACCGGGACTCGTGGCCACCGCCGGGCCGCGCTACTTCGGCTTCGTCGTCGGCGGCGCCTCCCCGGCCGCGACCGCCGCCGACATGCTGGCCGCCGGATGGGACCAGATCGCGTTCAACGCGGTCACCTCCCCCGCCGCGGTGGCCGCCGAGACGGCCGCCGGGACCTGGCTCAAGGAGTTGCTCGGCATCCCGGCGACCGCGTCGACCGGTTTCGTCACCGGCGGCCAGGCCGCCAACACCGCAGGGCTCGCCGCCGCCCGCCACCAGGTGCTCGCCGACGCCGGCTGGGACGTGGAACGACGCGGCCTGCCCGGCGCGCCGGCGGTCCGCGTGTTCGCGGGCGCCGAACGGCACGCCACCATCGACAGGTCGCTGCGCCTGCTCGGCCTCGGCACCGACGCGCTGCACCCGGTGTCCACCGGCCCGCAGGGCGCGATCGACCCGGACGCGCTGGCCGCGGCGCTGCGCGACGCCGGTCCCGGACCGACGATCGTCTGCCTTCAGGCGGGCAACGTGAACACCGGTGCGTGCGACGACCTGCGCCGCGCCTGCGACCTCGTCCATCGGCACGGCGGGTGGGCGCACGTGGACGGCGCGTTCGGGCTGTGGGCGGCCGCCAGCCCCGCCACCCGGCACCTGGTGGACGGGCTGGAGACGGCCGACTCGTGGGCCTGCGACGGCCACAAGTGGCTGAACCTGCCGTACGACACGGCGTTCGCGTTCTGCGCCCGGCCCGACGTGCACGCGGCGGCCATGTCGTACGCGGCCGCGTACCTCGTGGGTTCCGGTGGTGCGCCCGCGGGCGCGGACCTGACCGCGGAGTCCTCGCGCCGCGCCCGTGGGTTCGCGGTCTGGGCGGGCCTGCGGGAGCTGGGCCGCGACGGCGTCGCCGCGCTGGTGGAGCGGTGTTGTGCGCTGGCCCGGCGGTTCGCCGACGGGCTGAGCGTGGCCGGGTTCGAGGTGGTGAACGACGTGGTGCTCAACCAGGTGCTGGTCGGGTTCGGCGACGACGCGCGCACCGACCGGGTGGTGGCCGCGGTGCAGACCGACGGGACGTGCTGGGCAGGCGGGACGACGTGGCGGGGACGCCGGCTGATGCGGATCTCGGTGTCGAACGCGACCACCACGGAGGCGGACGTCGACCGGTCGGTGGCGGCGATCGCCCGGCTGGCTCACGGGATCGGCGGCGAGCTGGTTCACTGAGCACCGTGACGTGGCGGCGGGCGGCTTCGATGGTGGCGGTGAGTGCGAGCAGGTTGGTCTGGTCGGCGATGGAGCGGATTACCGTCAGCACNGGGTGGCGTTGGTGGCACCAGCACCCGCCGTACGGGCCGGAAGCGCTGCACCTCCGCTCGTCCCTGGAGTTCGTCCGCTACGAGGAGGCGCAGGCCGCACTCGGGCCGGCGTACCAGGCGCCGGTGACGTCCGACGGTGACCAGCTGGTGCTGGGCCGCGTGTCGTGGCAGAAGCCACCGGCACCGCTTGAGGGCGGGTACTTCGCGCTGTTCCTCATCGACAAGCGCACCGATCTCAAGCCGTCGGTGTTCGCGGTGAACGCGCCGCAGGAGAGCGTCGGCATGGGCAGCGCCGGTGTGGAGAACAGGATCCCCGACCGCTACCCGTGGTTGCGCGGCGCGGGCGACATCCGGGTCAGCGAGCACGAGTGGCTCAGCGTCGGCAGCCGCCTGGGGATCGTCGACGCCGCCGCCTCACCCCTGACGTTCGTCGTCCGGTTTCCCCACCTGGAGAGACACGAGCGGGTACACCCGATCGCCACCGCGCCCGTGACGTTGCCGGACCTGCTGCTGGCGCTCGTCTACATGGGACCGGACGGGCAGGTGTACTGGGCGCAGCGGTTGCAGGGCTGACCGATCGAGCGTGTCAGCGCCGACGACGTCGAGGATCCTGACCGCACCGGAGGGCTTCACATGCGCGTCGTGGCCCGCCGGATCGGGCAACAGCCGACAGCAGGCGGCCCGCGCTAGCCCTCGTCACGCACGCCGCACTGCATCCAGACCCGCACGTTCTCGATCACCTCGGTCCTCCCGTCGAGGGCGTCGCGCACGTCGGCGGCGAACGTCGCCCGCTGCCGCGAGGACGGCAACCGTTCGGCCGACATGGCGGAGAAGACGCCGCCGACCATGTCGTCGACGGTGAGCGGCGCGTCGTACCGCACCGATGTCTCCTCGTAGCGGTAACCGGCACGCACGAGCGCCTCCCGGTTGCGCCGACGCCCGGCCTCGTCGGTCTGGCATCGTCCGGTCACCGGGTGGCCGAGCATCCGTTCCAGGCAGCCGCGCAGTGCGGCCGACCATTCGGTGTCCTGCATCCACAGCGGTTCGCCGTTGGTGACGACGGCGATGCCACCTCCGGGGCGCAACAACGGCCGGGCCGCCGCGAACAGGGCGTCGCGGTCCATGAAGTGAATGGCGACGGCGACGGTCAGCGCGCCGACCGTTCGCTCGCCGACCAGCCGGGCCAACGCGGGCACATCACCGTCACCGCCGAGCACCCAGGTGGCGTTGGCGGTCCCCCGGTCCACTGCGGTTCGCCGGGCGATCGCCAGCATGTCCGGCTCGGGATCCATGCCGATGACCGCGCCCACCCGGTCGGCGAGCGGAATGCTCAACTGACCGGTGCCGCAGCCGAGGTCGACCACCGTGTCGTCGGCACCGAGCTGGAAGGCTGCCGCCAGGGCGTCGAGCACGTCGGGCGGATAGCCGCGCCGATGCCGTGCGTAGTAGGTCGCCACCTCACCGCCGAAGCCCGTCGCCATGCCGGCAGCCTGCCCGCCCCAGTCGTCTCCGAGCCAGCATTTCTGCTGAGGGCAGGCCCCCGAAGCGCTTGTCCCCCGTGCGAGCTACCCGCAAGTGTCCACCGCACGGTGACGATTCCCGGTCTGCGAATCCATAGCGTTCCAGGTGAACCGCGGCGCTCCGGCCGCGGACCTCCCGAAGGAATCGTCATGCGTGTGGTGAAGCAGTTCCTGGCCGTCGTCGCGGTCAGTCTCGTCGGCAGCCGGGCGGTCGTCGCGGCACAGGACAACGCCTGGCTCAGCCTGATCCTCGGCGTCGCGACCGCCGCGGCCGCGATTCTGGTGTACGGGTGGGTGGTGCGCCGCACCGAACGCCGCGAGGTGACCGAGCTGGCCCGGGACGGCGCGGCCGCAAGGCTCAACCGCGGGGTGCTGATCGGGTTCGCCATGTTCGCGGCGGTCATCGTCAACATCGCCCTCATGGGCGGTTACCACGTGCACGGTCTCGGCTCGGTGTCCGGCGCGGTGGGCATCTTCGGGTTCATGGCCGCCGCGGCGGTGACCGAGGAGCTGATGTTCCGCGGTCTGCTGTTCCGCCTGGTCGAGGAGCGGCTCGGTACGTGGCTCTCGCTGCTGCTGACCGGCGTACTGTTCGGCCTGATGCACCTGCTGAACCCGGACGCCAGCCTGTGGGGCGCGACAGCCATCGCCATCGAGGCGGGGTTCATGCTGGCGGCCTGCTACGCCGCGACCCGCAACCTGTGGGTGCCGATCGGCCTGCACTTCGGCTGGAACTTCGCCGCCGGCGGCGTCTTCAGCGTCGTCGTCTCCGGCAACGGCGACTCGGCGGGTCTGCTGGACGCCAGCACGTCGGGTTCGACGCTGCTCAGCGGCGGCGACTTCGGGCCGGAGGGCAGCCTCTACACGGTGGCGGCCGGGGCGGCGCTGACTGTGGTCTTCCTCTGGCTGGCCCACCGCCGCGGCCACATCGTGCGGCGCCGCCGCCGTGCGGTCGAGGCCCCGGCGGAGAGCGTTACGGTCTCCTGATGATCACCCGACGGATGCTCCCGGACTCGTGGCGGCACTGGCCCGTCACGGTCCGGGATCTCCCGCTCGCCCTGGTGATCGCGCTCGCGGCCGTGACCCCACCGCTGCGTGGCATCGGTACGCAGCTCGGCGACCTGCCCGCGCGGCCCTTCGACGCGCTCACAGTGGTGGTGATCGCGCTGGAGTGCCTTCCGCTGGCGCTGCGCCGCAGCCGTCCGGCGCTGTCCCTCGCCCTCGTGTCACTCGGCTTCGCCATCGACCAGGTACGCGCGTACCACACCTTCGCGGGCGCCGCGCTCGCCGTCGCACTGCTGAGCGCTGGCACCCACCTGGACCGAGGCCGCCGTACCACGGTGCTCGTCGGCTCCCTCGCGTACGTCGGACTGGCCGTCGCCCTCGACCGGCAGGGGTCGACCGAAGGGGTGGTCGGCTTCGCCACGTTCTACCTGCTGCTGGCGCTCGCCTGGGGCACCGGGTCATGGCTGCGGCAGAGCCGCGCCGCCGAGGCCGAGCGCCGCCGGCACGTCGCCGAGACCGCCCGCGCCGCCGAACGGTCGCGCATCGCCGGGGAGCTGCACGACGTGGTGACCCACCACGTGACGGCGATGGTGGTGCAGGCCGAGGCGGCCCGCTACCTGACCGCCGCGCCCGACCGCCTCGACGCCGCCCTGACCGCCGTCACCGACACCGGCCGCCGCGCCATCGGCGACCTGCGGGTGCTGCTCGACGTGCTCAACCCCGACCACGGTACGGAGGCACGCACCCCGCCCGTCGGCGAGCTGCACGCCCTGGTGGAGCAGACCCGCCAGGCCGGGCAGCCGGTGGAGTTCACGCAGGAGGGCAGCCCGGCGGAGGTGACCGGCGGCGCGGAGGTGGCCGCGTACCGGGTGGTCCAGGAGGCGCTGACGAACGCCCTCAAACACGCACACGGCCGCCCCACCACTGTGCACGTACACCATGGCGACAGGGAGATCACTGTGGAGATCAGCACGGACGGTCCCGGCACGCGCACCGCGGGTCCGGGCGGAAGCGGACGCGGCCTCGCCGGGCTGCGCGAGCGCGTCACGCTGCTCGGCGGCGAATTCGACGCCGGACGCCGGGCCGGCGGCGGCTTCGTGGTCCGCGCGCGCATCCCCACCGGGAGCGCGTCGTGACCGCCCCGATCCGGGTGCTCGTCTGCGACGACCAGGCGCTGATCCGTACCGGATTCACCACCATCATCGACGCGCAGCCGGACATGGCCGCGGTGGGTGAGTGCGGCGACGGCCGCGCCGCTGTCGACCTCGCCGGGCGCCTGCGGCCCGACGTGGTGGTGATGGACGTACGCATGCCGGTGCTCGACGGCATCGCGGCGACCCGCCTGCTGGCCGGCGCCGGCGTCGCCCACCCGGTCAAGGTGCTGGTGGTAACCACGTTCAACCTCGACGAGTACGTCTACGAGGCGCTGCGCGCCGGCGCGAGCGGGTTCCTGCTCAAGGACGCCCCACCGGCGCAGCTGCTGCACGGCATCCGCACCGTCGCCTCCGGCGCCGCGCTGCTCGCGCCCGAGGTGACGCGGCAGCTCGTCGGCCGGTACGCCGCGCGCATCCGCCCCGCCGAGGGCACGCCGGCGGACGTGGGGCTGACGCCGCGCGAGCTGGAGGTGCTGCGGCTGATCGCCGACGGGCTCTCGAACAGCGAGATCGCGGCGCGGTTGGTGATCAGTCAGGAGACGGTGAAGACGTACGTGTCGCGCATTCTGACGAAGCTGGACCTGCGGGATCGGGTGCAGGCGGTGGTGTACGCGTACCGCACCGGCCTGGTGACCTGAGTACGGATCCGCGGGCCGTGTCCGATCCGCGTCATCGGCGGCGCTTGTTCAGGCTCGGCAGACCGCCGGAAACAGTCCGGACGGTGCCATCCGGATTGCTGCGGACCCGCTTGGGCGGAGCCTCGTTGACACGCCGCCCGGCCAGATCCGCAGCGCTCAGCGTGACCACGACCGGATCCCTCGCCAGCCACTCCCGCAGCTTGAGCAACGCCTGCTCGATGTCGTCGATGCCCGTCAGCGAACGGATCGCCGGCAGCGCCCTGGCCGGGTCAACGAGCAACAGCTGGGCAACCTCCGCAGCGCTCAGTTGCCGCGGAGTTACGTCTCCCGTCGGCACGAGGGACGCGTGGATCATCCCGTCGTCCAGCCAGAGCCACATCGGCCGCTTACCGTCACCCGCCTTGATCCGCGGCGGAACCGGGTACGCCTGCCGCCTCGACTGAGCAGGAACGGTGGTACGCAACGCGGCGGGTGCGCCCGGCGGCGTAGCGGGACGCGCCGGCCGGGTGGTCGCGGGTCGTCGCGCTCGTATGAACGCGTCTGCGTGTACCCACTGATCAGGCGCGAACCAGATCAGCAGGATGGCGCCCACGCGCGGCGATGCCGGGTCCGCAATCGTGATCCGCGCATACCGCCGCGCGTGATCGGCTGCCGGCAGTGGTCGGATGTCCACGACTGCGGGCAGCGGGATCCGTCGGGTGTCCGGCTTCCACCAGAGAAGGAACCGTCGCCGCCGAAGGACGAGATGCTCCCCCTCGAATGCCGCGTTCCAGCGCCTCCCGATCAATTCGACCACCCCTCACTCCGTTCCGACAGATCCTGTCCAAGTCATCGACTGTCGGAGCCGGCCAGCTGGAGCTCCTACCGGTCCGTCTCGCGGTCGACGGCGCGCACGACGGCCTGGAAGGCATCCGCCGTGAGCCGGTCCCCCGGCGTCCAACCGTGGGCGATCATGCGACCGCCCGGGGTCGATCCGAAAGCCCACGAGCCGGCTGTGGCTTTCTTCCCCACACCTCGCGTACAGACGATCTCCCCCGCTGACGGCATCCAATCAGCAACCACGGTGGGAAGGTCAGGAAGAGCGTCACGAATGCAATCCTGGTCAGCGGATATTCGGCCGCCAATCCTCCAAACCGACACAGGCCTACGGCGTTTCACCTCCGGACGTAGCGGCTCGGCCAGCGCCGATCGAACGGCCGACATCCAGGTGGCGTCGCGAATGATGTCTTCACTCTCCGGCACCCCTACGGTAGGACGAATGTTGACGGCCGGGATCGACCTTGCAGCAGAGGACTCGAGTACAGCGGTGGCCTGGATCCGGTGGACAGCGAAAGGCGGGATGCTCGAAAACCTGATCGTCGGCGCCGATGACACGGAACTTCTTCACACGGTCTCGACGGCGGACAAGGTCGGAATCGATTGCCCTCTGGGCTGGCCTGTACCGTTCGTCGACTTCCTCGTGTCTCACCATCGGGGTGAGCTCGCCGTCGCAGCCGATCTGAGCGGGCGTGCCTGGCGCAGAAGCCTCGTTTGGCGGCGCACTGACAAGGTGACCCACACACTGATCGGCCGGCCTCCGTTGACTGTGGCAGCAGACAGGATCGCCCACATGGCCATGCGATGTGCCGCCCTGCAGGCGCGGCTCGCCGAGGACGGCCAGCGGGTTGACCGCACCGGCACCGGCACCCTCGTCGAGGTGTACCCAGCGGCGTCGCTGAAAAAGTGGGGTCTCCCCTACCGGGGGTACAAGGGCTCGCGTAACGGAACCGCCCTCGGCGAGCTGGTGGACAAACTGATCACCGCCGCTCCCTGGCTGCACCTCGGCGCGTTTGAGCGTGAGTGTCGTAGCACCGATCATGCTATTGACGCGGTGGTGGCTGCTCTGACCGCTCGGGCGGCGGCGGTGGGTCAGGCAACCCGGCCCGGACCAGCCGACCTGGCCACCGCTGCTGTCGAGGGCTGGATCGCCGTGCCGAATGAACCGCTGGCCAGCCTCATCGACCAAAGTGCGAGGCGGACGACGTGACGGTCTTTACGGAACATGCCACCCGGTCAGGACGTGCGGTGTCGTCGAAGAGTGCTCGTACCCCGAAGGTCCGGGCGAGGGTGACGGCGAGGTCCCGCTGGTCCTGGCCGTTGGCGTCGAGGAGTTCGGTGTCGCCGGTCAGCATCCAGCCGAACCTCTCGCCCGCATCAGGCGAGGTACGCATCGCCACCGGGCGGGGGGTCGTCCGCGGCCCAGTCATCGATCCGCCCGATGTAAACCGCGTCAGGTGCGATGCCGTACTCCCGTTCAAGGAAAAGGCGGAAGCGTCCGCCGGCAACTTGCCCTCGAAGTGAATCTGATACCGCACCCTCTTCTGCTCCCGGTTCCTCTCGTTAGGAGAGATGCCTCCGACGCCCGCCGGTCAAGACTCACGTGTCGAACCTTCTCACCGGGCTGGGCTCCCGTGACCGGCCGGCCCGCGGTGTCAGACTGCCGACATGGACGATTTGACGGCTCTGGTGCGGGCGTTCGCGGAGGAACGTGACTGGCAGCGGTTCCACACGCCGAAGAACCTCGCGATGGCACTCGCCGGCGAGGTCGGGGAACTGGTCGCCGAGTTCCAGTGGCTGACCCCGGAGCAGGCCGCCACGGTGATGGACGACCCCGAGGCGGACGCACGTGTGCGGGCGGAAATCGGCGACGTCATGATCTACCTGACGAGACTGGCGGACGTCCTCGGCATCGACCTGACGGAGGCCGCAGTCGCCAAGTTGGCCGAGGTGTCCGTCCGCTATCCGGCTGGAGAAGTCAGAGGTTCTGCGGCCAAGCGATAGCGGGGCGTGCCGGAGAATGATCTCTCCGCTACAGTCCACCCGGTACAAGCGCGTAACGACGGGCTTCCGGTCGTCGCCGGACACGCCCCCCATGCGCACGATCATTTCGTGCTGCCCGGGGGCAAGTCGTGTCAGCATTTCGCACCTCCGCCGACGGACTGCTGCGCTACGCGGCCGGTGGCGCCCTCGCCGACCGGATCGCGGAGCACATCGGGCACAACGTGAGCGCCTCCGAACGGCGGTCCTGGGAGCGGAGCCTGCCGGTGCTCGCCCAGGATCTCGCCGACGCGGGTCTCGGGCAGGTCGAGATGCTGGTGGAGTACCAACTCCCGCTCACCAGCAAGCGGATCGACGTCGTCCTCGCCGGAACACATCCGAAGACGGCCGAGGACTCCTACGTCGTCGTGGAGTTGAAGCAGTGGTCCCGGGTCGAGTCGTACGAGGGATCAGAGAGCCTGGTCCTGGTCGAGCACGCCGCCACCCCTCGGCTGCATCCGGGCGTGCAGGTCGAGGACTACTGCGAGTACCTCGCGGACTTCCTCGGGGTGCTCGCCCATTCGCGCAACCCGATCGTCGGGGCCGCCTACCTGCACAACGCCGTCGACCGCGACATCGACGACCTCTTCGCCCGGCCAGCAACGGAGCAGAGCCGGATCTTCACCAAGCAGCGCCGCGGCCGGTTCCTCGACTACCTGCGCAGCCACCTGGCCCCCGGCTCCGGCGCGGCCGCCGCGGACCGCTTCCTCACCAGTTCGGTACGCCCCAGCAAGCATCTGCTCTCCTACGCGGCCGCCGAGCTGAAGGACCGGTCCCACTTCACCCTGCTCGACGAGCAGCGCCTGGCGTACGAGCTGGTGCTGCACGCCGTGGAGCGTGCGCGCAGCGCCGACCGCAAGTCGGTAGTGGTGGTCGCCGGTGGACCGGGCAGCGGCAAGAGCGTCATCGCGTTGTCGGTGCTCGGTGAACTGGCCCGGCAGCAGCGCTCGGTCATGCACGCGACGGGTTCCCGGTCGTTCACCCAGACGCTGCGGCGATACGCGGGCAAGGGCTCGACCCGGTTGAAGAACCTGTTCGGTTACTTCAACAGCTTCATGACCGCCGAGCGCAACGGCCTCGACGTGTTGATCTGCGACGAGGCGCACCGGATCAGGGAGACGTCGGTCAACCGGTTCACCCCGAAGGCGAAGCGGGACCGTGCCCGGCCGCAGATCGACGAACTCATCGCCGCGGCCCGGGTACCGGTCTTCCTGCTCGACGATCACCAGGTGGTCAAGCCGGGTGAGCTGGGGAACGTCGACGTCATCTCCACGTATGCGAAACAGCTCAATCTGGACATCGAGGTCGTGTCTCTGCACGATCAGTTCCGGTGCGGCGGCAGCGAGGCGTACGAGGAGTGGGTCGTCGACCTGCTCGGCCTCGACGGTGGCAAGCCGTCGGTGTGGGCCGGAGACGGACGCTTCGACCTGCGGCTGGCGAGTTCGCCGGAGGAGATGGAGGCGTTCCTGGCCGCGAAGCAGGCGGCCGGGGAGACGGCGCGGATGTCGGCCGGGTACTGCTGGCCGTGGAGCGACCCGCTGCCGGACGAGTCCCTGGTCGCCGACGTACGGATCGGTGGTTGGGCGCGTCCCTGGAACGTGAAGAGCGACCGCAGCGTCGGCGACGCGCCGGGCAGCGCGTTCTGGGCCACCGATCCGCACGGTTTCGGCCAGGTCGGTTGCGTTTACACCGCACAGGGCTTCGAGTACGAGTGGTCCGGTGTCATCCTCGGACCCGACCTGGTCGCCCGCGACGGCCGGCTGGTGACCCAGCGGGCGGAGTCGAAGGACCCCGCATTCCGCAGCCGCAAGTCGCTCAGTGACGCGGAGGCCGACCGCCTGATCCGTAACACCTACAAGGTGCTGATGACGCGAGGCATGCGCGGCACGATCCTGTACTCGACGGACGCCGAGACCCGGGCATGGCTCAACTCGCTGATCCGCGTGGAACGTGGTCTCGAGACGATCTACGAGCCGAGCGGCGGTTCATAGCTCCCAGGGAATTGCCGGTTCGGGGCACGGCCGGGTCAGCAGTCGCGGGCCCAGTCCGGCGGCGGTACGACGGCGAGCTGCGGCTCCCCACTGATCGGTTCGAGCGCGTGCACGATCCGCAGGTCCCCGTCGGCGGCGGCGTCGGGGTCGGTCAGCACCCGGCCGCTGCTGCCGTCGGCGTTGACCAGCACCCACCGGTCGGGGTGGATGCCGCCGTCGTCGACGAGCGCCCGTACGCCGAACGCGCGGGCGATGGTGACCGCGAGGTCATGTTCGCGCAGACCGGTCACGGTGGCCAGCTCGGTGTCGCCGGTGAGGATCCAGCCGAATCCCTCGTCCCCGTCGGGCGGGGTGAGCATCGCCGCCGGCCGAGGATCGTCGACGGCCCGGTCCTCGATCCGCCCGACGTACACGGCCTCCGTCGCGACGCCGTACTCCGTCAGCAGGAACAGGCGGAGGGCGTCCGCCGGCAGCTCGGCGTCGAAGTGGATCCGATACCGCACTCTCTGCCCCTCCCCAAGGTCCACAGGTAACGCGTCACAGTGCTTGCCTCGGCAGCCCGCCGGGGAGTTGGCTGTCGTGTATGGCCCGCATCGCGTACCACGACGCCGACGCCGAGGCGTTCGCCGCGACCCGGCACCTCACCGACGACGGTCTCACGGCTTGGCGGACCGCCGTCGCCCGGCACCTCGTACCGCGCCCGGGGATGCGACTGCTCGACCTGGGCGCCGGGACCGGTAGCTGGGCACACGCGTTCACCGGCTGGTTCCCCGGCGTCGAGGTGGTCGCCGTCGAACCGTCGGCGGCGATGCGCGCCCGCTGCGCGTTCGCGCCACTGGTCGCAGGCAACGCCGGACACATCCCGCTGGCCGACGGGAGCGTCGACGCCGCGTGGCTGTCCACAGTCATCCACCACGTGCCCGACCTGGCCGCGGCGGCACGCGAGCTGCGCCGGGTGCTGCGGCCCGGTGCCCCGGTGCTGATCCGGTCCGCGTTCGCCGGACGGCACGAGGCGATCACGCTGTTCGACTACTTCCCCGAGGCCGTTCGCGTGCTGGACACGTACCCGGGTATCGCCGACGTCGAGGCCGCCTTCGCGGCCGCCGGCTTCGCCACCGCGGCGGTCGAGCAGGTTCCGCAGGTCACCGCGCCGTCGCTGCGGGAGGCGGCGGCCGGCCTGCGCCGGGAGGCGCACACGCCGCTTCAGCTGATCACCGACGCGGAGTACGCCGCCGGCGTCCAGCGGTTGCACGACGCAGCACAGGCGGACAGCGGCCCGGTGATCGACGCGCTGGACCTGCTGGTGCTGCGCTGATCCCGGTGTCAGGCCCCACCCGAGGTTAGGGTGGGGCGATGGATCATCGCCAGTGGACGGTCGTCGGAGCGCCGTCGAGCGCCGGTGCCCACACCCCCGGCATCGAGCGCGCACCCGCCGCCCTGCGCGCCGCCGGCCTGCTCGATCTGCTGGGCGCCGACGTCGAGGACGCCGGTGACGTGCCGGGCTTCCGGTGGCGGCCGGATCCGGCGTACCCCAGGGGTCAGAACGCGGGCGCGGTGGCCGCCGTCGCCTCGGCGGTGGCCGACCGGGTCGCGGCGGCGGTGCGCCGGGGGCGTGCGCCGCTGGTGCTCGGCGGCGACTGCACGGTGACCGTCGGCCTGGTCGCGGGTTGCGCGCGGGCCGGGCTGTCGCCCGCGCTGGTGTACGTGGACGGCGGGCCGGATCTCTACACGCCGGAGACCCGCGCCAACGGCAACCTGGACGCGATGGGGCTTGCGCACATGCTCGGCCTGCCGGGAACGCTGCCCGAGGTGGCGGGCGTCGGGCCGGAGGTGCCGCTGCTGCCGCCGGAGCGGGTGGTGGTGTACGGGGACTCGCTGCCCCGCGGTGACCACGAACGCGAGCTGGTGGCCGAGCTGGGGCTGGCGTACGTGCCGGCTGACGAGGTGCATGCCGACGCGCGGGCGGCGGCGCGCCGGGCCCGGTCGGTGGCCGAGGGCGCGGCCGACCGGTTCGTGGTGCACTTCGACGTGGACGTGCTGAGTTTCGTGGACGCGCCGCTGGCCGACGTGCCGGAGCCGTTCGGGCTCAGCCTCGGCGAGGCGGCGGCGACGCTGACGGAGCTGGTGGCGAGCCCGCGGTTCGCCGGGTTGTCGGTGACCGAGATCAACCCGGATCATCTGCCCGACGACGAGCTGCTCCCCCGGTTCGCCGGCGTGCTGGCCGGGGCGCTGACCGGGCGCTAGGCGGTTTCCGCGAGGTGCAGCGGCAGCACCTTCGCGGCGCTCACCGCCAGGTCGCGGTCGAGCACCTCGTCGCGGGGCACGAAGACCATCGCCTGTCCCTCGCCGAGCACCACGTCCTCCTGGCGCGCGTCGGTGGCGCCGCGGAAGACGTACACGGTGACGGTGTGCGGAAAGCCGTCCTCGTGCGGGCGGGGGCCGCTCCACAGCAGGTGCAGCTCACCGGCGGTCAGCCCGGTCTCCTCGCGTAGCTCGCGCCGGGCGGCCTGCTCCGGTGTCTCGCCGGGCTCGATGCTGCCGCCGGGCAGGCTCCACTGGTACGGAGACACCGGCGCGTTGCCGTCGCGGTGCTGCATGAGGATCGCGCCGGACGGGTCGACGAGCAGGACGAGAGCGACGTCGTATGCGGCCACGCCTCGAGCCTGCCACGCGGCACCGGCGACGCACAGTCCCCGACTTTCCGCCACGCCGATCGAAAGTCAGACTCGAAGCACCGAAAGCCATAGACATATCGACATGTCTTTTGTAGCGTCGGCGCACAGGCGATAAGGAGTACGACCATGTGCTACGGATTCGACGGACAGACGGCGCTACGGCAGTCGCTGGACCGGCGCGACCTGCTGCGCGGCTCCCTGGCGGCGCTCGCCGGAATCGGCCTCGCCACCGGGCTCGGCGCGACCGCGGCCCAGGCCGGCGGGGACCATCACGGCCGGCGCCCGGTGCCGAAGGAACTGATCAGCCTCCAGCTCTGGACGGTCCGCGACGCGCTCAACGGCTCGCCCGGCTACGACGCGACGCTGGCGCATCTGGCCCGCATCGGCTACCCGCGGGTCGAGCTGGCGCTCGGCTACTTCGGCCGTACCGCCCGGGAGCTGCGCCGCTTCCTGGACGGCATCGGCATCAAGGCCAGCTCCAGCCACGACGGCATCGCCGCCGACGCCGCCGCGCTGGAACAGAAGATCGCGAACGCCCGGACGCTGGGCCAGCGGTTCATGGTGGTGCCGTACCTGAACTCCGACCGAGAGGACGACTGGAAGCGCTGGGCGGAGCAGATGAACGTCGAGGCCGCCGCCGCGCGCAAGGCGGGCCTGCGGTACGGCTACCACAACCACGCGCACGAGTTCACCATCGACTTCGGCAACGGCAGGCGGCCGTGGGACGTGCTGACCGAGGAACTCGACCCGCGCCTGGTGCACCTGGAGATCGACATCTACTGGGCGGTCACCGGCGGCATCAACTCCGGCGAGGGCGTCGACGACCCGGAGGGCTTCACGCTCGACGTGATCCGCTCGGCGCCGCAGCGGGTGTTGCAGTACCACGTCAAGGACCGTGACCCGGCCACCGGCGACATGGCCGACCTGGGCACCGGGATGATCGACTTCGCGCGGATCTTCCGGGGGCACCAGGTGATGGAGTACATCGTGGAGAACGACACCCCCGACGTGACGCCGCAGCAGACCGCTGCCGTCGGCTACCGCTACCTGCGCCGGCTGCGGTTCTGACCCGCGGCGGGGGCACTGACCACCGCCGGACGTGACACGCTCGGGGGTGGCCGCGCCGACCGAGGGGGTACGCGATGACCGACGAGCCGGACGACGTCCACTACGACCGCCTCTATCGCGACGCCGAGCGCCCGCCCTGGGAGATCGGCGGCCCGCAGCCGGCGCTCGCCGCGGTCCTCGACACCGGGGTACGCGGCCCGCGCGTGCTCGACGTCGGCTGCGGCACCGGTGAGCTGGCGCTCGCGCTGGCCCGCCGCGGCCACGACGTGACAGGCGTCGACATCTCACCGGTGGCGATCGACCAGGCCCGGGCCAAGGCCGCCGCGGCGGGCCTGCCGGTGCGCTTCGAGGTGTGCGACGCCACCCGGATCCCGGTGCCGCCGGTGCCGTACGACTCGGTGTTCGACTCCGGCCTGCTGCACTCGCTGGACCGGCGGGGCGCTGCGGTACGCGACTACCTGGCGCTGCTGCCGCGCCTGACCGCGCCCGGTGGTGCGGTGTTCGTCCTGGCGGTGTCGCCGGAGGCGGGCGAGGGCTGGGGCCTGGACGTGGACACGCTGCGCGCGGCCTTCCCCGACCCGCTCTGGACGCAGGTGACGGCCGAGCCGATCGACGTGCTCGCGAGGGTCGGCGGCGCGGACCTGCGCCTGGCCGGCAACCTGCTGCGCGCCACCCGCTCCCCCGCCGGCCCGTAGCGCGCCTGGGTGGAACGGCGTCAGCGACGCCACTGCTGGCGTGGCGAGTAGCCCTCGCGGCGCAGCCAGTGTTCGGTGTAGACGATCCGGTCGGCCTCGATCACGACGAGCGGGTCCTCGGGCGGCTCGGACAGCGACCGGCCCCGCTCCGCGTGCTCGTTCTCCCAGCGGAACGCGGCCCAGTGGCGGGCCCGGTCGGGGTGCTCGGGGCCGAGCACCCGGGCGGTGCCGAACACCTGCGCGCCACGGCTGCTGGCCAGCCCGACCAGCGGCGCGAAGACGCCGACCGACACCCGCGGATCGGCGGCGATGTTGCGCATCTTCGGCGAGCGTGGGGCGGCGGTGAACATCAGCGTGAAGTCGAGCGGGTAGTAGCGCACCGGCGTAGCAAGCGGCCCGTCCGGCCCGACGGTGGCGAGCACGCACATGTTCTGCGACGACAGCAGGTTGAGGATCCGTTCCTCCAGGCGGTCCCGGTCCAGCTTCCTCGTCGGCGTCGGACCGGTCAGCCAGGGGTTCGTCAGCGGCACGGGGTGTCCTCGATCATGCCGGCACCCTACCGGCCGGGATCAGGCGACCGGCGCGGTGCTGGCCCGCATCACGACCTCGCCGGGCAGGCGCACGATCCGGCGGCGGCGACCGGCGTTCTCGGTCAGGGCCAGCTTCATCGCCTCCTCGCCGAGCCGGTGCAGCGGCAGCGCCACTGTGGTCAGCGGCGGGGTGAGGTCACGCACGACAGGGATGTCGTCGAAACCGGCGATCGAGACGTCGCCGGGCACCGACAGCCCGCGGTCGCGCAACGCCGCGTACGCGCCGACGGCCATCACGTCGGTGCACGCGAAGACGCAGGTGGCGTCGAGCCCGCGGTCGAGCAGCTCGGTCATCGCCCGGTAGCCGCCGTCGCGGGTGAACGCCGCCTCGGCCACCGCGCCCGGGTCGAGCGTGACACCGGCGGCGGCCAGCTCGTCGCGGAACCCGGCGAGCCGGTCGGCGACTGTGGTCAGCTCGGGCGGGCCGGAGAGCACCGCGAAGCGGCGGTGCCCCAGGCCGAGCAGCGCGCGGGCGAGCTCGGCGGCGCCGGCCCGGTTCTCCGGCAGGACACTGTCGACCTTCAGGGTGCGGTGCCGGCTGACCACCGCGACCCGGCCACCGCCGTCGAGGTAGGGCGCCAGCTCGGCGGCCATGGCCCGCTCCCAGCGGGGGTCCTCGAAGCCGGAGCCGATGAGCAGGATCGCCGGGGCGCGTTCGGCGCGCAGCATCGACACGTACGCGATCTCGCGTTCCGGGTCGCGGAACGTGCTGGCCAGCATGACCAGCAGGTCGTTGTCGGCGGCGACGCGCATGACGCCGCCGGCGACGGCGGCGAAGTAGGGGTCGGTGACGTCGTGGCAGACGACGCCGACGCTGCGGCGGGACGCGCCGGCGAGCGCGCGGGCGTGGGCGTTCGGGGTGTACGCGAGCCGTGCGGCGGCGGCCAGGACGCGGTCGTGCAGGTGCGGGGTGACGCGCCTGCCGTTGAGGGCCCGGGAGGCGGTGGCCAGTGAGACGTCGGCCGCCCTGGCCACGTCTTCCAGCGTCACGTGCGACATCGATGCGTCTCCCTGCGGAACGTCTTGACCCGGTGTTCCGGCGTGGCTACGGTAGCACCCTGAAAGCGCTTACTGAAAGCGCATTCACCGCCGGGAGGCACAGTGGAACGCACGTCCGTCGGCATCATCCTCAACGGCGTCACCGGCCGGATGGGCTACCGGCAGCACCTCGTCCGGTCCCTGCTCGCCATCCGCGAACAGGGCGGCGTGCCGGCCCGCGACGGCAGCCGGATCTGGCCCGAGCTGACACTCGTGGGCCGCGACGAGAACCGGCTCGCCGAGATCGCCGGGCGGCACGGCCTGTCGGCGTACACGACCGACCTGGACGCGGCCCTCGCCGACGACGCCCACCAGATCTACTTCGACGCGCAGGTGACCACCCAGCGGGAGAAGGCGATCCGGGCGGCGATCGAGGCCGGCAAGCACGTCTACACCGAGAAGCCGCTCGCCGAGGGGTTCCTCGCCTCGCTGGAGCTGGCCCGGCTCGCCGCCGCCAAGGGCGTCCGCAACGGCGTCGTGCAGGACAAGCTGTTCCTGCCCGGCCTGCGCAAACTCAAGCGACTCGTGGACGGCGGCTTCTTCGGCCGGATCCTGTCCGTGCGCGGCGAGTTCGGCTACTGGGTCTTCGAGGGCGACTGGCAGGCCGCGCAGCGTCCGAGCTGGAACTACCGCGCCGAGGACGGCGGCGGCATCACGCTGGACATGTTCCCGCACTGGCACTACGTGCTGGAGCAGATCATCGCCCCGGTCACCGCCGTCACCGCTGTCACCGCCACGCACATCCCCGAGCGCGTCGACGAGACCGGCACCCGCTACCGGGCCACCGCCGACGACGCCGCGTACGGGATCTTCGAGCTGGCCGGTGGCATCGTCGCGCAGGTCAACTCCTCCTGGGCGGTCCGCGTGCACCGGGACGAACTGGTCGAGTTCCAGGTCGACGGCACGCACGGCAGCGCCGTGGCCGGGCTGCGCGACTGCCGCATCCAGCACCGGGGCGCCACCCCGATGCCGGTGTGGAACCCCGACCTGCCGGTCACCGAGGCGTTCCGCGCGCAGTGGCAGACGGTGCCGGACAACGGCGAGCACGACAACGCGTTCAAGGTGCAGTGGGAGGCCTTCCTGCGCCACGTCGTCGACGGCGAGCCGTTCCCGTGGGACTTCCTCGCCGGCGCCCGGGGCGTGCAACTGGCCGAGGCCGGGCTGCGCTCGGCCCGCGAGGGGCGGCGGGTGACGATCGAGGAGATCCCCCGGTGAGCACGCACATCACGCTTCCCGCACCGGGCGGCGGCACCGAGCGGCTGACGTTGCGGGAACCCCCCGCGTGGCGACGGCCGTCCGGGCCACCGGCAACCCGGATCGCGTACGCGGCTGCGCACGTCGTCGCCGACCCGTACGCCGACAACTCCCCCGGCCGCCCGGCGGGGCTGGACTGGGACGCGACGCTCGCGGTGCGGCGCGACCTGTGGTCGTGGGGCCTCGGTGTGGCCGAGGCGATGGACACCGCGCAGCGCGGGATGGGGCTGGACTGGGCGGCCACCCGCGAGCTGATCCGGCGCAGCGCCGCCGAGGCCGCCGCGTGCGGCGGGCGGATCGTCGCCGGGGCGGGCACCGACCAGCTCACCGGCGTGCCCGGCACGCTCGACGAGGTCGTCGCCGCGTACGCCGAGCAGGTCGCCGTGGTCCAGGAGTGCGGCGCCACGCCGGCCCTGATGGCCAGCCGGCACCTCGCCGCGCTCGCCACCGGCCCGGAGGACTACCTGCGCGTCTACGAACGGGTGCTGCGGGAGGCCGGTACGCCGGTGGTGCTGCACTGGCTCGGCGACATGTTCGACCCGGCACTGTCCGGCTACTGGGGATCGACCGACCTGGACGAGGCCACCGCCACGTTCGCCGCGCTGGTGCACGCCCACGCCGACCTGGTCGACGGGGTGAAGGTGTCGCTGCTGGACGCCGGCCGGGAGGTGCGGCTGCGGGAGCTGCTACCGCCCGCGGTGAAGGTCTACACCGGCGACGACTACCACTACCCGGAGCTGATCGAGGGCGACGGTAAGCGGTTCAGCCACGCGCTGCTCGGGGCGTTCGCGGCCATCGCCCCGGCCGCGTCGGCCGCGCTGGGACGGCTCGACGCGGACGATCCGGCCGGGTTCCGGGCGATCCTCGACCCTACGGTGCCGCTGTCCCGGCACCTGTTCGCGCCGCCCACGCCGTACTACAAGACCGGCATCGCGTTCCTGTCCTGGCTGAACGGACGGCAACCGGGCTTCACCATGGTCGGCGGCCTGCACGGCGGGCGCGGCGTCCCGCACCTGGTCGAGGCGTTCCGGCTGGCCGACGCCGCCGGGCTGCTGCACGACCCGGAGCTGGCGGCGCGGCGGATGCGCGCGTACCTGGACGTCGCGGGCGTGCCCGGATGACCGCCGATGCCCGGCTGGCGCGGCTGTCGCTCAACCAGCGCACCACGCAGCGCTGGTCGGTGGCCGAGGCGGTCGACGGCTGCGTACGCGCCGGCATCCCGGCGATCGGGCTGTGGCGCGAGCCGGTGGCCGAGATCGGCGTACCGGCGGCCGCGCGGCTCGTCGCGAATGCCGGGCTGCGGGTGTCGTCGCTGTGCCGGGGCGGGTTCCTCACCGCCGCCGACGACGCCGGCCGGGTCGAGGCGCTCGCCGACAACCGGCGCGCGATCGACGAGGCCGCCGCGCTGAACGCCGCCTGCCTGGTGCTGGTCGTCGGCGGCCTGCCACCCGGCTCCCGCGACCTGGCGGGTGCCCGGCAGCGGGTCGCCGACGCGCTGGCCGAGCTTGCGCCGTACGCCCGCGAGCGGGGGGTACGCCTCGCGCTGGAGCCACTGCACCCGATGTACTGCGCCGACCGGGCGGTGCTGTCCACGCTCGGGCAGGCGCTCGACCTGGCCGAGGCGTTCCCGGCCGAGCAGGTCGGCGTCGTGGTGGACACGTTCCACGTCTGGTGGGATCCGGACGTGTGGCGGCAGATCGCCCGCGCCGGGGCACGGATCGCGAGCTTCCAGGTCTGCGACTTCCTCACCCCGCTGCCGGCCGACGTGCTGCTGGGCCGCGGCATGATGGGCGACGGGCACATCGACTTCCCGCCGCTGCGCCACGCGGTGGAGGCCGCCGGGTACACCGGTGACATCGAGGTGGAGATCTTCAACGCCGAGGTGTGGGCCACCGACCCGGACCTCGTCCTCGCCACCATGATCGCCCGCTACGTGGAGCGGGTGCTCACCGACTGACCCAGCGTGACGAGTCCGGTCTGTCGGATAAATCAGGTGGCCGCTCCCCGGGATCCGGGGGCAGGATCGGGATCATGCCATCCCCGCACATCACCACCCCGATCACCACCGACCTGCTGCGCGGCGCGCTCGACCTGGAACAGACAGCGGACGGGGTGTTGCCGCACCGGCTGCCCGCGTGGGCCCGGGCACAGAACACCGACCCGCAGCTGACGATGGCCGAAGCGATGCCGTCGGGCGTACGGCTGGTGTTCCGTACCCGCGCCACAGTCGTGGAGCTGGACGTGCTGCCCACGAAGATGGTCTACCGGGGCACCGGGCCGCGTCCCGACGGCCGCTACGACCTGGTCGTCGACGGCCGTCTCGCCGGTCAGGCCACCGCCGACGGCGGCAAGGTGCTCACGATCGACCTGGCCGCCGGCACGTCCGGCGTCGAGCCGGGTCCGGTCGGCACGGTGTGCTTCACCGACCTGCCCGCCACCGACAAGGAGGTGGTGATCTGGCTGCCGCACCGGGAGATCACCGAGCTGGTGGCGCTGCGCACGGACGCGCCGGTCGAGCCGGCCGACACGGGTGGCCGCCGGGTGTGGCTGCACCACGGCAGCTCGATCAGCCACGGCTCGGACGCGGAGAGCCCCATCGGCACCTGGCCGGCCGTGGCCGCCACGCTCGCCGGCGTGGAGCTGGTCAACCTGGGGTTCAGCGGCAGCGCGCTGCTCGACCCGTTCACCGCCCGCGCGATGCGCGACACCCCGGCCGACGTGATCAGCGTCAAGATCGGCATCAACCTGGTGAACAGCGACCTGATGCGGCTGCGCGCGTTCGGCCCCGCCGTGCACGGCTTCCTGGACACCATCCGGGAGGGACATCCGCACACGCCGCTGCTGGTCGTGTCGTCGGTCCTGTGCCCGATCCAGGAGGACACGCCCGGCCCGGGCGCGGTCGAGTTCGTCGACGGGAAGGTCCGGTTCCGGGCCACCGGCGACCCGGCCGAGGTGGCCACCGGCCGGCTCACGCTGTGCGTCATCCGCGCCGAGCTGGCCCGGATCGTGGCGTCCCGGTCCGGCGCGGACCCGAACCTGCACTACCTCGACGGGCTGGAGCTGTACGGCGAGGCCGACTACGCCGCCCTGCCGCTGCCCGACGAGCTTCACCCCGACCCGGCCGCCGACCGCCGCATCGGCGAGCGGTTCGCCGCGCTGGCGTTCGGGCCGAAGGGACCGTTCGCCGCAGCGGAATGACTGACGACCCCTCACGGCGCGGTGTGACCCAGGTCACGCCGCGCCGTGATCCGTCGGAGGTGCCGTGAACGACCAACTGAGCGTGGGAGGAAGTCGACAGGACGAGGAGCGGCTGCTGCGGCGGGTCGCACGCGCCGACCTGGACGCGTTCGACGAGCTGTACCGGCGTACGTCGCCGTGGCTCGCGATCCGGCTGCGGCGGCGGTGCGCGGACGACGGCATCGTCGCCGAGGTCCTCCAGGACACGTACCTGACCGTGTGGCGGGCCGCCGGCTCGTTCAGCGGGCTCCGTCCCGCAGGCGGCGCGGACGCGCCGGGCGGTTCGGCGGCCGGCTGGATCTGGACCATCGCGGCCCGGCGCCTGGTCGACGCGCTGCGCCGCCGCGCCCGGGTGCAGGAGGTGCCGACCGACGTGCTGCCGGTCCGCAGCGCGCCGGCCGCCGAGGACGAGGCGCTCGCCGGGTCGTTCGGCTCGGAGGTGGGCGCCGCGCTGGACGCCCTCGCACCGGAACTGCGGGCGGTGCTCGCCGCCATGGTCCTGGACGGGCTGACCGTCCGGGAGACCTCCGTCCTGCTGGGGGTGCCCGAGGGCACCGTGAAGAGCCGGGCGCGGCGTGCCCGCAACGCCCTACGGGAGGCACTGGCATGACCGCTCACGTTCCCCCGCCGGCACTGGCCGCGTACGCGGCGGGCAGCCCCGACGACGCCGCCACCTGGACGATCGAGGTGCACCTGGAGGGTTGCGCCGAGTGCCGCGACCGGCTCGGCGAGCTGGCCGCCCCGCCACTGCGCGCCCTGCTCGGCGACGCCCGGGAGGCGATCCTGGAGCAGGCCCGCACCGGGCCGCAGCCGGTGCGCCGGCGCCCGCTGCGACGGTGGTGGCTGCGCTGGACCGACTGGTCGCTGCTGGCGTGGGCGGCCATGACGTGCACGGCGATCCTCGCCGCGGTGCTGCTGGACCGCAACTACCCGGAGCAGCCCTCGGCGGTGCTGCTGCTGGCACCTGTGGCGCCGCTCGCAGGGCTCGCGGTGGCCTGGTCCCGCCGCGCCAACCCGAACTGGGAGGTGGTCGCCGGCACCGCCCGCGCGGGGCTGGAACTGCTGCTTCGCCGTACCCTCGCGGTTCTGCTCCTGGTCGCGCCGGTGCTCGCGGTGGCCGGGCTGGCGGTCGGCCGCAACCCCGCGCTGTGGCTGCTGCCCTGCCTGACGTTCACCGCCGCGACGCTGCTGCTCGGCAGCCGCGTCGGCGTGCCGCTGGCCGCCGCCGTCCTCGGCGGTGGCTGGCTCACCGTGGTCGCGGCCGTGTCGTTCACCGGCGACGCCGACGCGGCCCGCGCCGCCGCCGCGACCGAGGCCCTGCTCCGGCCCGCCACCATGCCCGCCTGGGCGGCGGCCGCCGCCGTGCTCACCCTCCTGACCACGCTGCGCGCCGAACACCTGCGGCGGCCCGCCGCCTGGCGCTGACCCCGAAAACCGCACCACCACGACACGGCGCCCGTCCGGCGCCGCGACCGACCCTGCCCGAAGAAGGAGAAGACATTGGTACGCGCAGTGAGCGCCGACGAGGTGGCGCCGACCCGGCACGCCTGGCGGATCGAGGCGGTGGGGCTGTCGGTGAAGGCCGGGCGGCACCTCGCAGTCGACAACCTGGGCCTGACGCTCGGCGCCGGCGTGCACGGGCTGCTCGGCCCGAACGGCGCCGGCAAGAGCACCCTGATGCGTGCGCTCGCCACTGTGGTCAAGCCGCACGCCGGCGTGCTGCGGCTGCTCGGCGCGGACGCCACCGCGTCCCGTGAGCTGCGGCCGGTGCGCCGCCGGCTCGGCTACCTGCCGCAGCAGTTCGGCTACTACCCCCGGTTCACCGTCCGGGAGTACGTCGAGTACGTGGCCTGGCTGCGGGAGATGCCCGCCTCGGCGGTGCCGGGCGCGGCCCAGCGGGCCATCGACCGGGTACGCCTCACCGACCGGGCCGACGCCAAGCTCAGGTCGCTGTCCGGCGGCATGCTGCGCCGGGCCGGCATCGCCCAGGCCATCGTGAACGAACCGGACCTGCTGCTGCTCGACGAACCGACAGTCGGCCTGGACCCGGAACAGCGGGTCGAGTTCCGTGAGCTGATCCGGGAACTCGGCGCGGACGCCTGCGTGCTGGTCTCCACCCACCTGGTGGAGGACGTGGTGGCGGCCTGCTCCGACGTCATCCTGATGGACCACGGCACCCGCGTGTTCCAGGGCCTGCCCGCCGACCTGATCCGCCACGGCGAGACCGGCGGCGTCGGCGACAGCGCCGCCGAGCGCGGCTACTCGTACCTCCTCAAGCAGCACCGGAGCGCCTGATGATCAGACAGGTACGCATCGAACTGCGCCGCTCCAACGCGCCGGCCGTGGCGGTGCTGCTGCTGGCCGTCGGCGCCCTCGGCACCGCCAGCATGTACAGCTTCTGGCAGGGCCAGTGGCTGCGGCTGGGCTACGTGCACGCCTCCGACGTGTTCTTCCTGATGCCGCTCGCGCTCGCCGGCGGCGCGGTGCTGGGCCGCCGGGACCGGCGTACCCGCGCCGAGGAACTGATGAACAGCACCGGCCGGCCCCGCTGGCAGCGCGCGCTACCAGCGATGGCAGCGCTCGGCGTCGCCGTCGCGGCCGCGCACCTGCTCGTGCTCGCCGCCAGCGCGGCGGTGGTCGCCTCCGGCGGCGCCCACCTCGGCGTACGCGGACTCGCCGGGCCCCTGATCGACGTGCTGGTGCTGGTGGGCGCGGCCTGGGTCGGCGTGGCGGTCGGCCGGCTGTGGTCCTCACCGCTGCTGCCGCCGCTGCTGGCCGCCGCCGGTCTGGTCGCGCAGGAGGGCACGGCCATGCTCGGCGGTACGGGCAGCCGGCTGACGAACGCGTCCCTCATGATCTCCTGGCCGCCGGACACCCCGTGGGAGACGCTGTCCGACCGGCTGCTGCTGAGCCGCCTCGTGCTGGGCGCCGGGCTGGTCCTGGCCGGCCTGCTGCTGGCGGCAGGAAAATCCTGGCTGACCAGGGCCGGCGCGGCGGCGAGCCTCGCCGGTGGTGTGGCGGGTCTCCTGCTGATCGGCGTACCGGGCCCCGCCGGCATCTGGCAGCTCGATGCGGAAGCACGCCGCTACGTCTGCGCCGACGGCACGCCGCAGGTGTGCGTCACCGCCGTCAACGCGCACCTGCTGCCCGAGGTCACCACCGAGGCCCGGCGAGGGCTGCACGCGCTGGCGAAGCTGCCTAACGCACCGACCCGCGCGGTGGAACTGCGGCTGGACACCATCGGCAGCAACGACAGCGAGCAGTGGCACCGGCCCGAGCCCACACCCGGCACTGTGCAGTTCCACCTGGAGGTCGATCCGGACACCGGCCGGGCCGCGGACGTGGCCGAGCGCATCGCCATGGGCGGCGGCACCCGGTGGTCCGGTTGCGGGCGCAGCGGCGACGACATCGCCCCGGCGATCGTCGCGGCCTGGCTGCTGGACACCGACACCGTGCGGCTGTGGGACTCCTGGACCGGATACCGGTACGCCGACGAGCAGCAGGAGGAGATCCGGGCCGGGGTGCGGCAACTGCGCGCGCTGCCCGAGCCGGAGCAGTTGCGGCGGGTCACCGCGCTGCGGGACGCGGCCGCGCGGTGCGAGCCGGACCTGATGCCGGCGCTCACCGGCCGGGCCGCGCCGTGACCCGCTGGCTGCCGTTGTACGTGCGGTCCCGCCGGCTACCCGCCGCCCTGGCCGGATCGGCAGTCGCCGTCGCGGTGATGACCGCCTCCTGGTCCGCCTTCAGCGACCGCCCCGAGGTGCCGGCCGGCCTCGCCGTGCTCACCACCGCGATGGCGGTGGCACCGCTCGGGCCGACGCTCGCCGGCACCGACCCGGCGCTGGAGCGGACCGCCGCGTGGTCCTGGGCGCCGCGCCGGGCCGGGCACCTGCTCGCGTACGGCGCGGTGGTGGTCGGGCTGCTGGCCGCCGCCCGCATGCTCGGCGCCGACTTCGGGCCGCTGTCCGTGCTGGCCCGCAACACGGCCGGGCTGACCGGGCTGGTCGGACTCGGGGCCGCGCTCGCCGGCGCGCGGGCCGCCTGGCAGGTGCCGACCGCCTGGGCCGCGCTGGGGGCTTTCCTGGCCGCACCGGGCGGACCGGAGTGGCGGCAGGTCGCGCTGTGGATGGCGCAGGAACCGGGCAACCGGATCGCCGCCGTCACCGCCACGACGTTCCTCCTCGGCGGCGTCGTCGCGTACGCGCTGCGGGTGGGACCGCAGGTCGCGGCCGCCGAGGCGGCGCTGGAACAGTGACGTGCCGGACCTCGTCGCGCGCCCACCGCGCGCGGCGAGGTCCGGTCAGTCGCTGTCCGCGGCGGCCCACGCCGACACGACGCGCCGCGTCGGGTCACCGCCCTCCGGTCCACGCAGCCGGTCGGTGAGCAGGAATCCGGGCAACCGGAACCGGGCCGCGTGCTCCCGCTCGGCGAGCCGGTACGTGCCGCCGCGCCGATCGGGCTGCCATCCGTGCCGCAGGGCGTACTCGATGACGGCGCGTACGTCGGCCGAGGTCGGGTAGGCGTCGTCGACGGCACAGGGCGACCAGCGCGTCCCCCAGGTGGTCGACAGCAGATCTGCCTGGAGCGCCTGGCCCGTCTTCCCGCCGCCCCAGATCCGGAGCCGGATGCAGCGGTGGCAGTCCGTGTCGCCCCGTACCTCGCGGATCTCCGCCCGCCAGGTGAAGGCGCGCCCGTCGATCCACAGTCGCCGCAGCCGGATGCGCACGGCCCGATCATCCGGGACGGCGCCCGCCGTCGCGACGGGTTTTCCCCGGGTCGACGTCAGGCCGGCGGTTCCGTCCGCCGGCGGCGGGTTTCCTCCTCCGTCGTTGTCAGGGCAGCGGCACCCAGCCCAGGGTGGTCATGCCGGACAGGGCGGTCGCCTTGAGACCGGCGTCGGAGACCGTCCAGAGCACACCGTCGATCATCAGGGAACGGCGGATCGGCGCCCACTCGCCGCCGTCGGCCAGGACGCCCGGGTGGTCGACGGCACCGGCCACTGTGAAGCCCTTGTCGCCGATGCGCAGCGCCAGCACACCGCCGGACGGCGGGCGCCTGGTGCCGTCGGCGCGGTCGGTGACCACGCCCGGCTGCCGCACCGGGAGCACCACCAGGCGCTCGGGCTCCCAGTACAGGAACGCGTGCGGGTCGTGCTCCGCCTCGGACCAGCCGCCCGGGACGTGGTGCTGGGCGATGCGCGCCGGACGGGCCGGGTCGGCCACGTCGAACAGCGACACCTGGGTGCCCGTCACCCGTCCCCGGTCCGTCGCGTCCTGCCCGACCCCGATCAGGCGGCCGTCGCCGGCCGGGTGCAGGTACGCCGAGTACCCGTTGATCTTCAACTCGCCGGTGACCCGGGGCGCGGCCGGGTCGCGCAGGTCCACGCCGTACAGCGGGTCGGTCTGCCGGAACGTGACCACGTACCCGGTGCCGCCGACGAACCGCACCGCGAAGATCCGCTCGCCCTTGCCCAGGCCGGTCACCGCGCCGACCCGCTTCAGCGTGGCACCGTCGGCGCGCAGCACGTAGACGCCGGACTGCGAGGACGTCCCCCGCCCCCAGGTGTCACCCGTCGTGGTCGCCACCCGGAGGTGACCGTCCCACTCGGACAGCGCGTACTGGTTGATCAGCCAGCCGGGCACGGACCCGGCGGCGACGAAGCGTGGCGTGCCCGCCGCGGTGTCGAACTGGTAGATCTCGGTGCTGGTGTCACGTGCCCCGGACGGTCCGCCACGCCACATCCGCCAGCGGTGGTCGTTGGCGACGTAGAGGCGTGCGCCGTTGCTGTAGACGGTATCGCCGTCGGCGACCACGGTGACCGGGTCACCGGCACCGAGCGCAGCCGCGCCCAGGTCGAAGCTGAGCACCGTCACCATCGACGCGCCGGAGAATCCGGCCGGACGGTTGACCCGGTCGCAGCCGACCCGCCCCGTGCCGACGGTCCGGACGCTGTCGCGGATCTCGTAGCGGGGCAGCCAGTCGTCGAGCGTGGCCTTGTCGATGACCGCCCGGTTGGCGGCGATCCGCTGGGCGTCGGTCCGGCGACCGGCGGCATAGGGGAAGTCGAGCCGGGGCGCGGACCGGATCACCACACGGGCGGTCCCGCCGGACTGCCGGGCGTCGACCAGGAGACCGTCCATCCGGTACTCCCCCACCACCCGGGGCGGTCCGGCGAGGTCCACCAGGACGAGCCGGGCCTGCGGGGTCGTGCCCGGGCGCGTCTGCCCGTCCGGTACGGGGCCCTTGACGGTCCGTCCGGCGTGCAGCAGCACGAGGGCCCGGTCACCGTGCAGCAGCAGGCTCCCCTCGTCGCCGGAGAACCGCTCGGCATCGCGGTCGAGCGCCAGCCGGCCGGTCACGCGGCGGCTCGCCGGATCGACCACCGACAGCACGCCCCGGCTGACCGTGACGATCCGCCGCCCGTCGGTCTTGACCAGGTCCGGTTCGTCCACGCCGGCCTCGTGCACGTTGGTGCCGGAGAAGTCGGGCGTGGACGCCGACGCCGCGTCCTTGGCGGCGCCGCCGACCGCCGCCCGTTCCGCGCTGAACTGCATGCGTACGTCCGGGCCGAGACCCCACGGGCCGACCGCCGCCTTCGCGGCCGTGCGGAGCTGCCGCAGCGCCTCGTCGCAGCCGTCGAAAGCCACCAGCCGCAGCCCGCCGGCCGGTACGACCCGCCCGGTGGGCGGCGGGTCGGCGGCCGGCGGTGACGCGGTGCAGCCGGCGAGAGCCAGCGCGGCGGCCATCGTCCATCCAAACGTCCGGGATCCGTGACGGGTCATGCCGGTCAGACGTGGCGGTGACGAGCACGGTTCCCGGCCGTGCCGTTCGACCACCGGCCGTGCCGCTCAACCGCCCGCCATCGCGCCGAGCACGATGAACGGCTCCTTGCCGGCGACCACCTCCTCCGGCAACGGGTCGTCCGGGGACTCGTTGGAGAGGTCCAGCTCGCAGGCGTAGAAGCGGACGAACGGCCGGCGCTTCCCGCTGTGCCGGTCGCGGATCGTGCCGAGCAGCATCGGGTACGCGGTCTCCAGCGCGTCGAGCACCTCCCGCTGAGTGGGCGGCCCGGCCACCTCGACGCGGACCTCGCCGGTGACGTGCGCCAGGTTCTTCAGGTGCGCCGGCAGCACCACCCGGATCACGGCAGCACCTGGACCTCGACCGAGAGCACGCCCGGCAGGTCCCGCACGATCGGCGCCCACGTGTCGCCGCCGTCGGCCGAGTGGTAGACCTGACCGCCCGTGGTGCCGAAGTAGACGCCGCACGGGTCGAGCGTGTCGACGGCCATCGCGTCGCGCAGCACGTTGACGTAGCAGTGCGACTGCGGCAGCCCTTCGGTCAGCGGTTCCCAGTGCTCACCGCCGGTGCGGCTGCGGTAGACGCGCAGCTTGCCCTCCGGCGGGTAGTGCAGCGAGTCGCTGGTGATCGGCACCACGTAGACCGTCTCCGGCTCGTGCGCGTGCACCGCGATCGGGAAGCCGAAGTCCGTCGGCAGGTCGCCGCTGACCTCCCGCCAGTTCGCGCCGGCGTCGTCGGTGCGCATGACGTCCCAGTGCTTCTGCATGAACAGCGTGTCCGGCCGGGACGGATGCTGGGCGAGCCGGTGCACGCAGTGCCCCACCTCGGAGTCGGTGTCCGGGATCTCGCCCGAGCGCAGCCCCTTGTTGATCGGCAACCAGCTCGCGCCGGCGTCGTCGCTGCGGAACGCGCCCGCCGCCGAGATCGCGACGTAGATCCGGTCCCGGTCGGCCGGGTCGAGCAGGATCGTGTGCAGGCACATCCCGCCCGCGCCGGGCTGCCAGGACGGGCCGGTCGGGTGCTGTCGCAGGGCGGTCAGCTCGGACCACTTCTGGCCGCCGTCGGTGGACAGGTAGAGGGCGGCGTCCTCGCCGCCCGCGTACACGGTGTCGGGGTCGTGGCGGGAGGGCTCCAGGTGCCAGATCCGCTTGAACTCCCACGGCCGCGGAGTGCCGTCGTACCAGAGGTGCTGCCCCACCTCGCCGCTGTAGGCGAAGTCGTTGCCGACCGTCGTCCAGGTCCGGCCGCCGTCGTCCGAGCGCTGGATCAGCTGCCCGAACCAGCCGCCGGACTGGGACGCGTACAGCCGGTCCGGTTCGACAGGCGAACCTGTCAGGTGGTAGATCTCCCAGCCGCCGAAGTGCGGCCCGTCGACGGTCCAGTCGTCGCGCTTGCCGTCCGAGGTCAGGATGAACGCGCCCTTGCGCGTTCCGACCAGTACTCGTACGCCGCTCATGTCTCGTCCTCTCGTCCGAGGGGTTCTCCCCGCAATGACCGTGCGGCTCACCGAAACTCATCGCTGTCGTACTCCCCGGCTACGACATTTCCCGGTCGGGCGGGCGGCGGCGCCGCCACGCCGGTGCGGCCGGAATGTCGGGGGGTGCGGCTAGCCTGCGCGCATGACCGGCCCCGGAGACGTCCCGCCCGAGCACCTCGACCGCCTGCGGCCGGTCTGCCTCGGCCTGCCGGAGACCTACGAGGAGGCGGCCTGGGTGGGCGTCCGGTGGCGCGTCCGCGGCCGCACGTTCGCCCACGTGCTCACCGTCGACCCGGGCCACCAGGCGGCGTACGCACGGGCCGCGGCGACCGACGAGCCGGTCTGCGTGATGACGTTCCGCTCCCCCGGCGACGAGATCGCCGGGCTGCTCGCGGCCGGGCCGCACTTCTTCAAGCCGGACTGGGCCGCCGACGTGGTCGGCCTGCGGCTGGACGCGGACACGGACTGGACCGAGGTCGCCGAACTGCTCACCGAGAGCTACTGCGTGCTGGCCCCGAAGAAACTGGTCGCGCTCGTCGACCGGCCGGGCTGAGTCAGCCGAGCTTCTTGCGCAGCGTCTCGAACGCCAGGTCCGCCCGCAGCGGCACGCCGAACCGCTCGTCGCCGTACGGGAACGGGCTCAGCTCGCCGGTGCGGACGTAACCGCGCCGCTCGTACCAGCCGATCAGGTCGTCGCGCTGGACGATCACGGTCATCCGCATCTCACCGGCGTGCCACTGCTCGGCCGCGTAGCGCTCGGCCTCGGCCAGCAGATCCCGGCCCACGCCGCCGCCCTGCCGGCCGGGCGCGACAGCGAACATCCCGAAGTAGACGTGGTCGTCGCGGCGCTCCATCTGGCAGCAGGCCACCAGGTCGCCGTCCTGCTCGGCGACCAGCACCACGCCGTCCGGGCCGGTGACCGCGGCGGTCACCATCGCCGGGTCGGTGCGCTGCCCGGCCAGCAGGTCCGCCTCGTGGGTCCAGCCCTGCCGGCTGCGCTCACCCCGGTACGCCGACTCGATCAGGTCGACGAGGGCTGCCACGTCTTCGGGACGGGCGACCCGGACGGTACGGGGTGCGGGGCTGGTCATGGCGGTTCTCCACGGTCGCGGCGGCGTACCTGGTCAGCGTACGCACGCGGGTGTCCCGGACGGCGGCCGGGACCACCGGGCGGGACGGTTCGTGGTTCACTGCCCGGCATGGAGACGACAGTCGGCACGGCGGGCCTGCCGGCGGTCCTCGACCTGCCGGCCGGGCCGGTACGCGGCGGCCTGGTGGTGCTGCACGGCTCGCACGCCGAGCAGCACTCCTACTTCCTCTACGCCCATCTGGCCCGGCTGCTGCCTCCGGCCGGGATCGCGGTGCTGCGCTACGACCGCCGCCCTCGGATCGACGGGCACGACGTGCCGCTGGCCGACCAGGCCGAGGACGCGTCGGCGGCCGTGGCGGAGCTGCGCCGGCACGTCGGCTCGGCGCCGGTCGGGCTGTGGGGTTTCAGCCAGGGCGCGTGGGCGGCGGCCCTGACCGCCGTCCGGCACCCGGTCGACTTCCTGGTGCTGGTCGGGTGCAGCGCGGTGAGCCCCGCGGTCCAGATGCGCCACGGCACCGCCGAGCAGCTCCGCCGCAACGGCTACGGCCCGGCCGACCTCGCCGAGCTGGCCGAGCTGCGCCGCGTCGCCGAGAGATTCCAGCGCGGCGACGTGCCGCGCGCGGAGGCACAGGCGGCGATCGACGCGGCGGCCCGCCGCCGGTGGTTCCCGCTGGCGTTCCTGCCGAACGAACTGCCCGCGACGCCCGGCACCTGGACCGACATGGACTACGACCCGGCGCCGGTGCTGGCGCGGCTGACGTGCCCGGTGCTGCTCTGCTACGGCGAGACCGACGCGTGGATCCCGATCGAGGACAGCCTCGCGGTGTGGCGGCGGGCGGCGCGCGACGCCGAGCTGACGGTGGCCCGGCTGGCCGGCTGCGACCACGCCCCCACGCTCGGCGAGGGCGAGGATCTCGACAGCGTCAGCCCGCAGTACGAACGGGTCCTGCTGGACTGGCTCGACCGGCGGCTACCGCCCGCCGGCTGACCAGGCGGTCAGTCCCGGTACCGCAGCCCGGCGAGCAGCAGGCCGACCAGCCGGCGCGCGTCGTAGCGGGGATCGCTGTCCGCGCCGATGCAGAGGTTCCCGACGCCGCGCAGCAGCTGGTACGCGTCGACGTCCCGGCGGATCTCGCCGGCCTCGGCCGCGGCGTCCAGCAGCTCGGCGCAGACCGGTACCAGCCGGTCGACGAAGTAGCCGTGCAGCGCGTCGAACTGCCCGCTGTCCGCGCGCAGCGCGGCGGCGAGCCCGTGCTTGGTGACCAGCAGGTCGACGAACTGGTCGATCCACCGGGTCAGCGCGGCGTACGGGGTGGGTGCCTGCGCCAGGCAGACCGGGCCGGCTTCGGCGCACGCCTCGACCTGGTGCCGGTAGACCGCGACCACGAGGTCGGCGCGGGTCGGGAAGTGCCGGTAGACCGTACCCACGCCGACGCCTGCGGCGGCGGCGATGTCGCGTACCGGGGCCTCGACGCCGGAGGCGACGAACACCGCGGCGGCGGCGTCGAGCAGCGAGCGCTGGTTGCGCCGCGCGTCGGCCCGGCGTCGGCCCGGCCCGGTGGTGTCGGTCACGTTCGGCGTCCTCTCCTGGACTGCGGTTGTCAAACGGAACAGCGTTCCGTATCGTTACCGGAGCAATGTTCCGCATGGCCATCATGCCAGGCGGGACGAGAGATCACCGAGTCAGGCCGCGCCCGTCGCGGCCACCGGAGGGACACCCCATGCAGTACCGCACCCTGGGCCGCACCGGCGTACAGGTCAGCACGCTCGCGCTGGGCGCCATGAACCTCGGCCCGATCGGGCGCACCACCCAGGACGAGGCCACCGCGCTCGTCGGGGCCGCACTCGACGCCGGGATCAACCTGATCGACACCGCCGACGCCTACGGCAACGGGATCTCCGAGGAGATGGTCGGCCGGGCGATCGCCGGCCGCCGCGACGACGTGGTGCTGGCGACGAAGGCCGCCCTGCCCATGGGCGAGGAGCGCAACCGCCGGGGCGGCTCCCGGCGCTGGCTGGTCACCGCCCTGGAGGACAGCCTGCGCCGGCTCGGCGTCGACCACGTGGACCTCTACCAGATCCACCGCTGGGATCCGGCCACCAGCGACGAGGAGACGCTGTCGGCGCTGACCGACCTGCGGCAGGCCGGCAAGATCCGGTACTTCGGCACCTCCACCTACCCGGCCCACCGGCTGGTCGAGGCGCAGTGGGCGGCCCGCGAGCACCACCTCGGCCGGTACGTCACCGAGCAGCCCAGCTACTCGATCCTGCAACGCGGCATCGAGGCACACGTCCTGCCGGTAACACAGCACTACGGGCTCGGCGTCCTGGTCTGGAGCCCGCTCGCCTCGGGCTGGCTCTCCGGGGCGATCCGGGCCGGCCGCGAGATCACCACCCACCGGTCCACGTTCATGCCGCAGCGCTTCGACCCCACGGTCCCGGCCAACCAGGCCCGGCTCGACGCGGTGGAACGGCTGGCCGATGTCGCCGACGAAGCAGGACTCACGCTGATCCAGCTCGCACTCGGCTTCGTCACCGCGCACCCCGCCGTGACCAGCGCGATCATCGGTCCGCGCACGCCGGAACACCTGCACAGCCAGCTCGCCGCCGCGGGCACCGTCCTGGACGCCGACGTCCTGGACGCGATCGACGCGATCGTCGCCCCCGGCGTCGACCTGGCCCCGCAGGAGAAGCACGACACCCCGCCCGCCCTGCTCGACCCGGCGCTGCGCCGCCGCTGACCGCTACGCTGCCGCGCATGGACGCCGAGCTGCCCACCTTCGAGTTCGCCTTCCCCGGCCCGCTGCGCGACCAGCTCGTCGCCGCGGTGCTCGACGGGAGCAAGACCACCACCACCGGCCTGCTCCAGGACTACGAGATCGACGGTGAGCCGCTACCGGCCGTCGGCACCCGCTCGGCGGTGATCGACTCCGACGGCCGGCCGGTGGCGGTGATCGAGCTGGTCGAGGTCCGCGTCGCCCGCCTCGGCGACGTCGACCTCGACCACGCCCGGGACGAGGGCGAGGGGTTCGAGACGGTCGCCGCCTGGCGCGCCGGCCACGAACGGTTCTGGCACGGCGACGACTACCGCGGCTGGCTCGGCGACCCCGCGTTCACAGTGGACGACGACACCCCGGCCGTGCTGGAACGCTTCCGGCTGGTCGAGACGCTCTGACGGCGGCCGGGCTGGTCACTCCGCGGCGAGCCAGGCGCGCAGCTCGACGCCGTGCTCGTCCAGCTCCGGCGGCGGCAGGTCGTAGCGAGGTGGCGCCCCGGACAGGCCGATCGGATTCCGGATCCCCGGTACCCCGCCGGCCGTCACCACCGGCTCCAGGCCGAGCCCTTGAGCCAGCGCCACCCCCTCGGCCACCGAGTTGATCGGGCTGCACGGCACGCCCGCGGCACGCAGCTCGGCGAACCAGTCCGCGCTGCCGCGCCGGGACAGCGCCGCCACCAGCAGCGGCCGCAGCTCGTCGCGGTGCGCGACCCGGTCGGCGTTGCCGCGGAACCGCGCGTCGCCGGCCAGCTCCGGCACGCCTAGCACCCCGCAGAGGGTACGGAACTGGCCGTCGTTCCCGGCGATCACCACCAGCTCGCCGTCGGCGGTGGGCAGCGGCTCGTACGGCACGATGCTCGGGTGCGCGTTGCCCATCCGGTGCGGCGCCGCCGCACCCGCGACGTACGCGCTGGTGTGGTTGACCAGCCCGGACAACGCCGAGGAGAGCAGGTCCACGGTGACGTGCTGCCCACGACCGGTCTCCTCCCGGTGCCGCAGCGCGGCCAGGATCCCGACCGCCGCGTGCAGTCCGGCGATCACGTCGAACACCGCCACCCCGGCCTTGTAGGGCGGGCCGTCCGCGTCCCCGGTGAGGCTCATCAGCCCGGCGGCGGCCTGCACCATGAGGTCGTACCCCGGCAGGTCGGCACCCCCGGCGTCGCCGAAGCCGCTGATCGAGGCGTACACCAGGCGGGCGTTGCGGGCCGTGACCGCGTCGTGGTCGAGGCCGAAGCGGCGCAGCGCGCCCGGACGGAAGTTCTGGATCAGCACGTCGGCCCGGTCGGCCAACCGGTGGGCCAGCGTCAGGTCACCAGGATCGGTCAGGTCGAGCACCAGCGAGCGCTTGTTGCGGTTGACCGCCAGGTAGTAGGTGGCCACGTCGTCGCGCACCGGGGGCAGCCAGCCGCGGGTGTCGTCACCGCCGGGCGCCTCCACCTTGACCACGTCGGCGCCGAGGTCGGCCAGGAGCATGGTCGCGTACGGCCCGGCGAGGATCCGGGAGAAGTCGGCGACCAGCACCCCGCGCAACGGACCCGACATGCCACCCTCCCTCGCCGCCGACCACGATGACACATACCCGACGGCACGCCCGGCAGGGGTGGCCGAGGACGCCCTCCTGGCCCTTCGTGGCGCGGCGCCTGTCCGCGCACAAACGCCCCCGGGCAGGTACGGCTGGTCGGCGCGCTGCCCCGCAACGCGATGGGCAAGGTGCAGAAGTCCCGGCTGACCGAGGTGTGACCGGCCGCCTCAGCGGGCCGCGGCCGCCCGGCGGACGAGCCGGCGGGCTTCGTCCGGCGGCACGCCCGTGGCGCGCAGCAGGTCGTTGGCGACGGTCCGCAACTGCGAGACCACGATGGTGCCGGAGAAGCCGATGTCCTGCCGGCACGCCTCGCCCGCGTCGCGCACCGCGCGCAGCACCCGCTCCCGGGCGGCGACCGGCTCCTCGGCGGCCAGGAACTCCCGGTGCAGCAGCCGGATCGCCTCGCTGAAGTGCTCGAGCGCGGCTGGTAGCTGCGGCGGCACCGGCTCCCGGTCCCGCAACGTGGTGCCGATCCGGCGGACCATGCCGCGGCTGTTGCGGAACGCCCGGTCCAGGTGCTCGGCGCCGTGCCGGTACGCGGCCAGGGCCCGCCGTCGCCGCCAGCGCACCGGGGAGAACCGGACCACCTCGTCGGCGGCGGTGACCATCTCGTCGATCTGGTCCAGCTCCGCCTCGGCGGCGCGCATCCGGACCAGCACCTCGTCGGCCGCGCGCACGTCGGCCCGCGCCAGCGCCTCCGCCGACGCGGTCATCTGGCACGCGAACCTGTCGAGCGCCGGGTCGGCGACGCGGCGGACCGCGCGCAGCGGGTTCAACGGCGCGATCACCAGCACCACGAGCAGGCCGACCACACCGCCGACGAGCGCGTTGACGGTCCGGGGCAGCTCCAGGTCGGGCGACACCGGGGTCAGCGTGGCGACCAGGACCGCCGTGCCGCCGGCCTGGGTGACGAGCGCGCCGGTGCCGCGGACGAGCACCGCCGCGGTGACCGCCAGGAACACGATCACGCCGGTCTGCCACGGCCCGGTGCCCAGGAGACCCACCAGCAGGTCACCGAGGACGATGCCGAGCACGACACCGGCCACCAGCTCCACGGTCCGCCGGGTGCGGTTGCCGAGCGAGGCGGCGATGACGCTCACCGCCGCGGCCGGCGCGAACGTCGGGTCCGGGTTACCGAGCACCTCCCGGGCTACCGTCCAGGCCAGCGCGGCGGCCAGGCCGGCCTGGACCGCCACGAGGAAGTACGTCCGCAGCCTCCGGTGACCGGTCCGGCCCACATCACGCACCCGGTCGACGACAGCCCGCATGTACCGGGGTACCCGCGGCCGACCGCTCGAATCTCATCCGGGGTACGCCATCGTGCCGGTCAGCGCCACCACACCGGGCAGCCGGGTGTCCTGGCGCAGGAACTGCACCACCACGGGAACCGGGGAGCGCAGCACGCAGCCGTACGGGCGGTCCAGCCGCACGGCCTCCGGATCGATCAGGTCGTTGACCCGGACGTGCCGGATGCGGCGGGCGCCGACCAGCAGCCGGTACGGCCCCACCGGCTCGGTGTCCTGGTAGTAGAAGTCCAGTTCCACAGCGGCGTCCCGGTCACCGGCGTTGAGGACGCAGAGCTGGTCGAAGGCGGTGAACGCCGGTTCCGGGCCGTGCGCGGGGAACGGCACGTGCCCGCCGGGCACCACCCAGACCCGGGCGCCGACGGGCGCGCTCACTGCTCCTCCAGCAGCCGGGCCAGGTCCGGCGTGAGGAACACCCCGTCCGGGTCGAGCCGGCGGCGCACCGCCTGGAAGTCGTCCCAGCGGGGAAAGAGGGGACGCAGTTCCCGCGCGCCGAGCCAGTGCTTCTTGCCCCAGTGCGGGCGCCCGTCGTAGTGCCGGAACACCGCCTCCACGTCCCGGAAGTACTCCTCGTACGGCAGTGAGGTGTTCTGCAGGCAGGCGATCGTGGTGGTGGGCCGGCCGTAGGCGTTGCTGAGCCAGATGTCGTCCGCGGCGATGGTGCGCACCAGCACCCGCCAGGCGGCCACCCGGCGGTGCCGGTCGCGCACCCGGCGGCGTACCTCGGCGAAGCACGCCGGGAACGCCTCCGACGGCAGCATGTACTCGATCTCCTCGAAGCGCAGCTCCCGTTCCCGGGGAATGGTGCGGTGGGTCGGCCCGACCTGGCTCTGCCGGGGCTCGCCGTCCGGCAACCGGACGTCCGCCCGGTCCGGCGCGGCGTCCGTGTCGATGCGGTTGATCACCCGGATCTGCGTCCGGTCGCTGCGCGGGTACCAGTAGAAGTCCATGTTGCGGTTGGTGTGCTGGAGTTCGGCGAGGTGGTCCAGGGTCCAGTCGAGGTGCGTGCACCAGGAGCGGCGGTGCAGCTGATAGGTCGGCTGCACGTCGAGCGTGATCCGGGTGACCACGCCCAGCGCGCCGAGGGAGAGACGGACGGCGGGCAGCAGGTCCGGGTTGCGGCGCGCGTCCACGTCCAGCACGTCGCCGGTGCCGGTGACCAGGCGCACGCCGGTGACCTGGGTGCTCAGGTTCCCGAAGCCGATGCCGGTGCCGTGGGTGCCGGTGGCGGTCGCCCCGGCGATCGACTGGTAGTCGACGTCACCCAGGTTGTCCATGGCCAGCCCGGCGTCGTAGAGCCCCTCGCCGAGCGCCCGGAGCTTGGTGCCGGCCCACGCGGTCGCGAGCCGCCCGTCGTCGGAGATCACGCCGGACAGCCGGTCCAGGCCGAGCAGGATCCCGTCGGTACGCACCAGCGGGCTGGACGAGTGCCCCGAACCGACCGGACGGATGGTGGCGCCGGTGGCCCGGGCACGGCGCACCAGGTCGCACACCTCGGCCTCGTCGGCCGGCTCGGCCCGGTCCGCCGGCGTGAAGCGGAGACTGCCGGACCAGTTCACGAATTCGCGTGTCACAGCGGCCCCTCCCCGACCGGCTTACCCGTGCCCGCCCGGGGTAGTCGCCGCCGCGCCGTGACCGCCGCCGCCGGGCGGCCCGGCGTGACCCGCACCCCGCCGGGAACCAGCGCGGCGCTCCCGACGACTATCCCTACATGGTGTGTGAGCAGTGGCGGGAGATCCTGTCGGCACAGCTGGACGGTGAGGCGTCCGAGTCGGAGATCGAGGCGGCCGAGGCGCACCTGACCGGCTGCGCCGGCTGCCGCGGCTGGTTCGACTCGGCCGCGTCGGTGACCCGGCGGGCCCGTACGCAGCTCGCCCCGCGGGTGCCCGACCTGGTCGACGCGGTCCTGGCCGCCGCTCCCCCGCCCCGGCCCAGCCGCCGCCACCGGATCACGCTCGGGCTGCGCGGGGCGCTCGGGCTGCTCGGCGCGGTGCAGCTCGTACTCGGCCTGGCCCAGATCGGCCGGGAGGCGGTCGTCACCCACGCACACACCTCCGGCCAACACCTGTGGCACGAGTCTGCGGCGTGGAACGTCGCAGTCGGCGCCGGGTTCCTCTACGTGGCCGCGCGCCGGTCCGCCCCGTCCGGCCTGCTGCCGATGCTCAGCGCGTTCGTCGCCACGCTCGTGCTGCTGTCGGTGAACGACCTGATCACCGGGCAGGTGGCGATGACCCGGCTGGTCAGCCACGGTTTCCTGCTGGTCGGCTGGGCCGTGATGCTGGTGCTGTCCCGCCTCGGCCGGCGCCCCGGCGACACCCCGCCCGGTCAGCGCCGGCCGGCCGGATCCCGGTGGGCGCTGCCGACCGAGGAACCGGCCGCGCCGGCGCTGCGGCTGGTGCCGCCCGGCCCGTACCCCGCACAGGCCCGCGACCGGCGCGCCGCCTGACGGCCCGCGGCGCGGGTCTCCGGCTCGCGGCGTCCCTGCGGCCCTCGGTCGCGGTCGGGCCCCGGCCGGTCGCGGGCCCCGCAGGCCTCGGCGGTCGTGGTCTCGGCGGTCGTGGTGTCAGCGCGCCCGGCGGTCGCGGGCGTCGCCGGACCAGGCGGCGACCAGGTCCTCCCGGGCGCGGGCCACGCGGGAGCGGATGGTGCCCACCGGGCATCCGCACACCTCGGCCGCCTCGGCGTAGGACAGGCCGAGCACCTGGGTGGCCACGAACGCCTCCCGCCGGTCCGGCGCCAACGTGGCGATGAGACCGCGCAGCACCACCCCGTCCTCCCCGCCGCCGGTCACCGCGCCGGCCGCCTCCGCGGCGGCCTGCCAGTCCGGCAGCGCCGCGACCCGGGGCCGGGCGGTCGCCGCCCGCACGTGGTCCACCGCGACCCGGCGGGCGATCGTGAAGATCCAGGTACGCGCCGACGACCGGCCCGCGAAGCCGGGCAGGCTGCGCAGCGCGCGCAGGAAGGTCTCCTGGGCCAGGTCGTCGGCCTCGGCGGGCCCGGCCAGGTGGGCGAGGAAACGCCACACCGGCGCCTGGAGGGCCCTGACGAACGCGGCAGCGGCCAGCTGGTCACCCCGGGCGGCGCGTCGTGCCCACCCGGTCACCTGCTCGTCGTCGTCCGGGCTCATCCGCGGCCGGCCCGCCGGTCCGGCATGCTCATGCCGGACGGTACGGATGCGCGCCCCGCTCGGTTCATCAGTGGCGTCCCTCCTGCCGGCGCCGGAGTCCGGTCGCCCCCGGTTGGTCGGCCGGCGGGTCAGGAAAGTTCCCTCGCTGTCAGTCGTCAACGGAGACGGTGACCGGCCCGACCCGCAGGACGCCGTCGGTGAGCGGCGAGCACCGGACGCCGCCGCGGCGGCGCATCGCCTTCCACGTGCCGGGGGCGACCACCACGTCGAGCCAGGCGCAGGGCGGGGCGGCCCGGTGCACCCGCAGCCGGACCGGGCCGTCGCCGGAGTCGAGCGTGAGCACGCGCCCGACCAGATCGTCCACCGGGATGCCCTCGGTGAGCACGTTGCGCCGCAGCTGGGTGAGGTCCGCGCCGGGCGGCAGCGACTCCCGCGCGATCAGCGTGACGCTCGCCTGACGGTGCGCGGGACGGCCGAAGTAGCGGTCACCGACGATGCCGAGCCCGGCGTGTAGCTCCACCCGGTCCACCAGCTCGCCCGGTGGCGCGGGGGCGGGTCCGTCCGCCGGGCGGCCCACGTACCGGTGCACGGGTGAGGCCAGCAACTGGACGATCCGCGGCATGCGCGAAGTCTAATCGGGGGCATACCACCGCCAAACCGGACGATAGCCGCGCTCACGTATCCGCGCCCTCCGCAGGGCGTTGTACCAGGTGTGACGGCGAGGCGACCCGAAGCGATCGGGGCTCATCCGCAGCGGCGACTGGCCTGGGCGCGGCGCGAGAACGAGCGCGGGCGCCAGGCGTACGAGACGGCGGCCCGGACCTGGCGCCGCCGCGCCGACCACCTCGACCGGCTGTCGATGGAGGCGGCGGGCTTCCACGGCTGCCCACTGCCCGGCACCGCGCTGCCGGTGCCGCTGGACGACGGCGAGGTCGTCTACCGCATCCTGCCCACAGTCGACCTGGTCGAGGCGACGGCCCGGCACCTGCCCGGGCTGCCGGTGCCGGGCCGCACGCTCGCCGGTTGTCTCGACCCGTCCGACGGCCCGCTGCCGGCGGGACTGCGCGTGGTGGACAGCGGCACCGCCGTGGTGACCGACCGGCGGGTGGCCTTCGCCGGGCAGAACGCCCGGCGGGACTGGCCGCTGCGGGACGTGCGCGGCCTCGGGCACCACCCGGACCGTCCGGTCACCCTGCTGCACGACGCGGACGGCGGCGCCCCGGCGGGCCTGCGCGTACCGGCCCCGGGCGCGGCGAACACCAGGTTCTACCTCACCCTCGCCCACGCCGGTGCCACCGGCACACGGCAGGCGGTCGTCGAGGACGTCGAGGCGCTGCGGTCCGCCCACCGGGCCGCCCGGCCCCGGCCTCCCCGGCCGCTCGGCCCGTGGGACGCCCCGGCCGACCGGGCACTCCCCCAGCGGCTGGCCGCGGCGGGCGTCGCGGCGGCGGCCGTGCTGCTGGGCGTCACCTCCGCCGGCACCTGGACGGCGACAGCCGGGCAGACCGATCCGGCGCACGGACAGGCGACCGCGCCCGCCACCACGGCCGCACCGCCCGCGCCCGGGGTGCCGCCCGTGGCGACTCCGGTCGACCCGTCGTCGCCGGTGGTCCGGCCGACCCGGCCCGCGCCGCCACCGAAGCGCCTCCCGAACGCGACCGCAGAGTCCGGGGCGCGGGTCCTCACCACCGCACCGCCCGTCGCCGGGTCGCCGCCGGCACGGGTCGGCGACCGCCCGTCGACGCCCGTCGAGCCGCCCAGCCCTCCCGCCGACCAGGTGACTCCGGCGCCGACCGCGAGCCCGACGAGCGACCCGGATCCGACCGGAGAGCCCGGTCCCACCGGCGACCCGAGCCCGACCGCCTCATCCGAGGCGGCCCTGCTGGACCTGGTGGGCCAGGTGGGCCGACGGCTCGGCCTGGCCGTAAGGCTCGGCGCGACAGCCCAGGTGGACGCGGCCCTCTCCTGACCCCGCGGAGTCGAGTGCCAGCCGGGGATGAAGGTGCCGCCGCCCTCGGCGTACCGGTCGAGGACGGCGAACGAGGTGGCCGCGCCCGGGCTGCTGGTCGGCTGTGCCCGGGCGGTTGCCCCGGCGACTGCTTGATCGCACCCGTAGCGGCCGCTTGATCGACACCCGTGGTGGCCGCTTGATCGACACCATTACGCCGAGCTGGCGGCATTCGGCCGGCTCTGATGCCGCCACCTCGGCGAGCTGGCGCCGCACCGTCAGCCGGTGAGCAGCGAGCGGGCGGGCGGCCTGCCACAGTGGCCAGAGCAGGGCCGGCACGGCGACCGCCAGGCACGACAGGTAGCGGCTGCTCTCGATCGGCGTCTGCCCGGCCGCGTTGCTCACCGCGTACGCGCCGAGCACACCCGCCGCGCCGCCGAGCAGCGCCAGCCGCACCCCGGCCTGCACCCGCTCCGGAGAGTCCTGCCCGCCCGAGGTACGGCGAAGCGTGTGCCACGCGGTGAACGCGGCGAGGACCAGCAGCACCGGAAACGCGACGGCCCACCAGAGCTGCCAGGTGGCACACCGGCCGGGGAGCAGAAGCCCATCGCCAGCGGCGGCCCGAGGACCAGCGCGCCGTGCAGCCGGTCCGCCCAGTCGGCAGGTGCGCCGGTGCCACCGGCCGCCAGTACCGCGGTCACCGGGTTGCGGCCGTGCCGGATGCTGTCCACGAGCATCGGCGCCGCGCCCAGCAGCAGCGCGCCGGTCAGCACCACCCCGGCCCGGCCGGCCAGCTCCCGCCACCGGCGGGCCACGAGCAGCACGCCGAGCGTCAGCACGTACGGCAGGATCAGCGGGTCCACCCAGAGCAGCACCCCGGCGACCAGTCCCCAGGCCGCCCAGCGGGGCAGCCGCGCGCCCGCCCCGGTCACGCAGAGCCCGACCGTCAGCAGCGCCAGCGCGGCACCGGCCGGGTTCAGCTCCGGGTAGCCGCCACCGGCGATCAGCTGGTTCTTCACCACCCGGTCCGCGCCGAGCGCCAGCACGGCGACGACGAGCAGCGCGTACCAGCGGTCACCGCCGAGCCGCCGGGTCAGCCGCCAGGACAGCAGCAGGAACAACGCGTACAGCGCCAGCGTGGGCACCCGCAGCACGAGCACCGACGGCCCGGCCAGCGCGACCAGCGGCGCGGCCAGGTACGCCTCCAGCGTGCCCATGTACGCCTGGCCGTAGAACCACACCGGGAAGCCGTCACCGCGGGCGATGTGCAGGGCGGCCAGCCCCATCGTCGCCTCGTCGCTGTTGGTGGGCGGCGCGTCGGCGAACAGCAGCGCCAGCCGGTAGCCCACACCGGCGAACCCGACGAGCAGGGCGAGCAGCGTCGGCAACGGCAGCCGCCGGGGTGTACGAGGGCGCACGGCTTCGCGTGGCTCCTCGCGTACCCCGGCGGTCATGCCTGTGATCATGGCATCCGGCAGGCGGCCGGCGGCGGGTGACGCGGTGGTCGGCCGGCCTCAGCCGGCGACGGTGACCTCCCGGCGGGCGTCGAGCGCCTGCTGGTAGAGGCGGCCCGCGCGGTACGACGAGCGGACCAGGGGACCACTCATCACGCCCGCGAAGCCGATCTCCTCGGCCTCCTCGCGCAGCTCGACGAACTCCTCCGGCTTGACCCAGCGGGTCACCGGGTGGTGCCGGGGGGAGGGGCGCAGGTACTGCGTGATGGTGATCAGTTCGCAGCCCGCCTCGTGCAGGTCGCGCAGCGCCTGGGACACCTCGGCGCGCTCCTCGCCCATGCCGAGGATCAGGTTGCTCTTGGTGACCAGGCCGTCGGCCCGCGCCTGGCGGATCACGTCCAGCGAACGCTCGTAGCGGAACGCCGGGCGGATCCGCTTGAAGATGCGCGGCACGGTCTCCACGTTGTGGGCCAGCACCTCGGGCCGCGAGCCGAAGACCTCGGCGAGCTGCTCGGGCACCGCGTTGAAGTCGGGGATCAGCAGCTCGACACCGCAGCCGGACTGCAGCGCGTGGATCTGCCGGACCGTCTCGGCGTACAGCCAGGCCCCGCCGTCGGGCAGGTCGTCGCGGGCGACACCGGTGATGGTCGCGTAGCGCAGGCCCATCGCGGCGACCGACTCGGCGACGCGCCGCGGCTCGTCGGCGTCGAACTCGGCCGGCTTGCCGGTGTCGATCTGGCAGAAGTCGCAGCGCCGGGTGCACTGGTCACCACCGATGAGGAAGGTGGCCTCCCGGTCCTCCCAGCACTCGTAGATGTTGGGGCAGCCGGCTTCCTGGCACACGGTGTGCAGCCCTTCGCGCGAGACGAGCCCGCGCAACTGGGTGTACTCCGGGCCCATCTTGGCCTTGACCTTGATCCACGGCGGCTTGCGCTCGATCGGCGTCTCGGCGTTGCGCGCCTCGATCCGCAGCATCCGCCGCCCCTCCGGGGCGACAGTCGCGGTGCGCGCTGGCTGCTCAGTCGTCGGCGCGGATTGCTCGATCGTCACAAAACCGAGCGTACGCCGGTCGGTGCCGGTCGATGAACGAGGGCGACGGCCGTCACGCCGGAATGGCTGTGACACCGGACACCAGGGGCGAAAAAACCCGGTCACAGCGCGGCGCGTGCGGTGCTAGCGTGCCGGGCAGAGCTGTGACGGAGCCGAGTAACGGGCCGATCCGCCAGTCGAGAGAGCCGCCGGTTGCTGTGAGGCGGTCTGGCGCCGGTCCGCGAAGACCCTCCCGAGCTGCGGGAAGAACGGCGTTTCGCGCCCAGTAGAGCCCGCCCGGCCGGCCCCGGTGAAAAGGCGACGAACGAGGCTCCCGCCCTGGCGGGGGCGAAGGTGTGGTGGCACCGCGAGGTTCCCGCTCGCCCACACCTCCCTGGGGATCGCGTTGCGATTGGTCAAGGAGGTAGTCGTCGTGCAACGCATCCTGTCCACAGAACTCCCCGCCCGTGTGGGCGCCACAGTGCGGCTCGCCGGCTGGGTCCGCCGCCGCCGGCTGCTCAAGTCGGTGGCCTTCCTGATCGTCCGGGACGCCGCCGGGCTCGCCCAGGTGGTGGTCGCCGCGCCCGCCGTGCGGGAGCAGGTCGAGGCGCTCACCGAGGAGACTGTCGTCGAGGTCGTCGGCACGGTGGTCGCGAACCCCACCGCGCCCGCCGGGGTCGAGGTCGTCGAGCCGACGGTACGTCCGCTCGGGCCGCCCGCCGTCCCGCCCCCGTTCGACCTGTACCGGCCGGTGCTCACCGCCACCCTGCCCACTCAGCTCGACCACGCGCCGGTCGCGCTGCGGCACCCGGTCCGCTCCGCCGCGCTGCGGATCTCGGCGGCGGCCGTGTCCGGCTTCCGGGCCACGCTCGACGGGCGGGGCTTCGTCGAGGTGCACACGCCGAAGGTGGTCGCCTCGTCCACCGAGAGCGGAGCTAACGTGTTCGCGCTGGACTGGTTCGGGCGGCCGGCCTACCTGGCGCAGTCGCCGCAGTTCTACAAGCAGCTCATGGTCGGCGTCTTCGAGCGGGTGTACGAGGTGGGGCCGGTGTTCCGCGCCGAGCCGCACGACACGGTGCGCCACCTGGCCCAGTACACGTCGCTCGACGTGGAGCTGGGCTTCGTGGCCGACCACCGGGACGTGATGGCGGTGCTGCGGGAGACGCTGGCCGGGATGGTGGCGACGGTCGGCGAGCGGGCCGGTGGCGCGCTGGCGACGCTCGGCGTGACGGTGCCGGAGGTGCCGGCCGAGATCCCGGCGGTGCACTTCACCGACGCGCTGAAGATCGCCGGAGCGCCGGCGGACGAACCCGACCTTGCGCCGGCGCACGAGCGGGCGCTGGGGGAGTGGGCGCTCCGCGAGCACGGCAGCGACTTCCTCTTCGTCACCGGGTACCCGATGGCGAAGCGCCCCTTCTACACCCATCCGGACCCGGCCCGGCCCGCGTACTCCAACGGTTTCGACCTGCTGTTCCGGGGCGTGGAGCTGGTGACCGGCGGGCAGCGGCTGCACCGGCACGCCGACTACCTGGCCGCCCTGGCGGCGCGGGGCGAGCCGGTGGAGCCGTACGCCGGGTACGTGGACGCGTTCCGGCACGGCATGCCGCCGCACGGCGGTTTCGCGATCGGGCTGGAGCGGTTCGTCGCCCGGCTGACCGGCGCGGCGAACGTCCGGGAGGTGACCGCCTTCCCGCGCGACCTGCACCGCATCACGCCCTGACGGCGGGGCGCGGGCTCGCCATCGGGACCGTCGGTCTTGCCGCCGCAGCCGCCCTCCCGAATCGGCTCGGATCTGCCACTGAGCGTGACGAGAGGTGCTCGGCCTTGCGGTCACGCTCGGTGAGGGTTGTTTCGGGGTGGTCGAGTTGCCCTCGACGCCGGTGGATTGCGCTGAGCTGGGGTTATGGCGGACGGGCCTCGGGAGGGAGGGAAGGGTGTCTGCGCCCTTTGCTCTGCAGCCACGGGCGCAGCGGTCGACCGGGAGTGACCGTTGCGGATCCGGCTGCAGAGCAAAGTCGGCGGGAGGCCACATGCTGCGGGCGCAGCCTTGT